>NZ_JBDMZG010000007.1:0-52668 GCF_039769035.1 Pacificibacter sp. | reverse complement strand
GTGAGATCATGGAAGCCGATGACATCAATGAAATCGTGACGGATATGCGCCACGAAGTGATCGAAGATCTCGTTGATGCCGCCATTCCGCCGAAATCTTATCCTGATCAGTGGGATGTCGATAAGCTCTATGTGTCTGTGCTTGAAAACATCGGCATTGATGTGCCTGTTAAGGAGTGGGCCGACGAAGAAGGCGTTGATGACGAGGCGATCGTTGAGCGTCTCGTTGCTGCATCCGACGCGTTGATGGCGGAAAAAACGGAAGCGTTTGGTGAAACTCAGATGCACCAAATTGAAAAGCAATTCTTGCTGCAAACCGTTGATGGAAAATGGCGCGAGCACCTTTTGACGCTTGAACACTTGCGGTCCGTTGTTGGGTTCCGCGGGTATGCGCAACGCGATCCGTTGAATGAATACAAGAACGAAAGCTTCCAGCTTTTCGAAACAATGCTTGATTCATTGCGTATCGAAGTCACTTCCAAGTTGTCACGCGTTCGCCCGATGACTGAAGAAGAGCGCAGCAAAATGATTCAGCAGATGGTTGCGCAACAGGCCGCTGCATCCGCCGCTGCATCGCAAGCTGCCGACGCGTCACAATTGGCCGAAGACATCCAAGACGGTGCGCGCGACTTTGACGAAAACAACCCTGCAAGTTGGGGCAACCCTGCGCGCAACGATGCCTGCCCTTGCGGGTCTGGCAAGAAGTTCAAGCACTGCCACGGCGCTGTTTAACGTCTCATTAGGCGAGTTGCTTAAAATATAAATGCCGCCGGTTTCGGCGGCATTTTTCGTTTGCGGTTATCAGTTAATTGGGCGGCTAGAGGTAGCCCCCAGATCGGAAGCTGAGCTCCGTTGATTTGCCAATGATCAAGTGATCATGGAGATGTATGTCCAACGCCTCAGCAGCGTCGCGAATTTGTCCGGTCATGGTGATATCCGCATCCGATGGTGTGGGGTCACCAGACGGGTGATTGTGGACCAAAATAAGCGCTGAGGCGTTGAGTTCCAGCGCGCGTTTGACCACTTCACGGGGATACACCGGAACATGGTCAACGGTGCCTTTTGCCTGTTCCTCATCCGCAATCAAAATGTTTTTCCGATCAAGATACAGAACGCGAAACTGTTCGGTTTCTCGGTGCGCCATGGTGGTGTGGCAGTAGTCCAAGACAGCGTCCCAGCTGGAGATGACAGGGCGCTGCATGACCTTTGCACGTGCGAGCCTATGTGCGGAGGCCTCGATGATTTTGAGGTCTCTGGCGACCGCGCCATCGACGCCATCGATTTCCATTAGCCGCATAATCGGCGCGGACAGGACGCGGTTGTAGTCCCCAAACGCATCAATGAGAGCCTGCGCGATGGGTTTGACATCGATACGCGGGAGAGAACGATAGAGAATGAGTTCCAACAGTTCATAGTCAGGCATTGCCTGCGCGCCGCCCTCAGCAAAGCGGTCTTGCAAGTTTTTCTTGTGATTGCGCAGATAGCTTGGCGGTCGAGACGGCAAGGCAATGGGTCTAGCGTCATCTAGATCAAACAGCCATTGCGGCATTTCTCGAAATTCTGTTGAGCGCGGATCCGTCGTCATAATGCGACAAGTGTTCCGTCGATTCGCTGAAAATTTGGTTAATTTTTCCTAACCCGCCACAGTTCAGCGCGGGTTAGGATATGAAATCAGCTTTTCATGCCATCCCAGAAGCTTTTGACTTTCTTGAAGAAAGTAGAGCTTTCAGGGTTGTTCTTGTCTTCACCCAAGTTTTCAAACTCACGCAGGAGTTCTTTTTGCTTGGACGTCAAATTGACCGGTGTTTCCACCGCAAGCTCAATAAACATGTCACCTTGGCCTGCGCCGCGAAGGGCTGGCATGCCCTTGTTGCGGAGGCGCATTTGGCGACCTGATTGGCTTCCCGCAGGAATTTTCACACGTGACCGCCCACCGTCGATGGTCGGCACTTCGATGTCACCACCAAGGGCCGCAGACGACATGGAAACAGGAACGGCGCAGTGCAAATGAATGCCATCGCGTTCGAACAATGCGTGCTGACGCACCTCAATAAAGATGTACAGATCGCCCGTCGGTCCACCGCGCAAACCCGCTTCACCTTCGCCAGCAAGACGAATGCGTGTACCGGTTTCGACGCCAGCAGGAATGTTGACGGAGAGGGAGCGTTCTTTTTCAACGCGGCCTGCGCCCGCACATTTGCCACAAGGGTCTTTGATCATCTGGCCGATGCCACCACAGGCAGGACAAGCGCGTTCAACTGTAAAGAAGCCTTGCTGCGCGCGTACCTTACCCATGCCCGCACAAGAGGGGCAGGTTTGTGGTTCGGCGCCGTTTGCAGCTCCTGTGCCATTACATCCGTCACAGCCTACAGCGGTTGGAACGGAGATGGTTTTTTGAATGCCAGCGTAAGCGTCTTCAAGGGTGATGCGCATGTTGTAGCGCAGGTCTGATCCGCGTTGTGCGCGTGAGCGTCCACCGCCACGTTGTTGGCCACCCATAAAGTCGCCAAACAAGTCGTCAAACACGTCTGAGAAAGCTGAACCGAAGTCGCCTTGGCCATGTCCGCCACCTGGGCGACCGCCACCCATGCCACCTTGTTCAAATGCAGCGTGACCATAGCGGTCGTAGGCGGCTTTTTTGTCAGGGTCTTTCAGGGTGTCGTAGGCTTCGTTCGCTTCTTTGAACTTGGCTTCTGCTTCAGGATTGTCTGCGTTGCGATCTGGGTGAAATTCCATCGCCTTTTTGCGATAGGCTTTTTTCAGTTCACTCGCGTCAGAGCCTTTGGAGACACCAAGTACTTCATAAAAATCGCGTTTTGCCATGGATTATATCCTCCAGAAATGCGGCGGCCGACACAAATAAATCTGCGTCGGCCAACCGAATTTCAATGCGGTTTACGAGCGCTTATCGAGGTCCTCGAAGTCAGCATCAACGATATCATCGTCTACGCTGGAAGGGCCTTCGTCAGCTTCGTCCATGCCTTCTGGCGCTGCAGCTTCCGCTTCAGCTTGGGACGCTTTGTAGATCGCTTCACCAAGTTTCATTGCAGACTCGGTCACGTTCTGAATGCCAGAGCGAATTTTCTCTGGGTTTTCAGTTTCGAGTTGATCGTTGAGCGCTGCGATGGCCAATTCGATGGCTTCGACAGTGGTCGGATCAACTTTATCGCCGTGCTCTTGCAAAGATTTCTCGGTGGAGTGGATAAGGCTTTCCGCTTGGTTCTTGGCTTCGACAAGATCCTTGCGCTCTTTATCCGCTTCAGCGTTCTCTTCAGCGTCTTTTACCATTTTCTCGATGTCATCATCGGACAGGCCGCCAGAAGCTTGGATTGTGATCCGCTGCTCTTTGCCGGTGCCTTTGTCTTTGGCGCCAACTTCGACGATACCGTCGGCGTTGATGTCAAATGTAACTTCGATTTGTGGCATGCCGCGTGGTGCAGGTGGGATGCCTTCGAGGTTGAATTGGCCGAGGATTTTGTTGTCGGCAGCCATTTCACGCTCACCTTGGAACACACGCAAGGTCACAGCAGATTGGTTGTCTTCGGCAGTTGAGAAGACCTGTGATTTCTTGGTTGGGATCGTGGTGTTGCGATCGATGAGGCGTGTGAACACGCCGCCGAGTGTCTCGATACCGATGGAAAGTGGTGTCACGTCGAGCAAAAGAACGTCTTTGACGTCGCCTTGCAAAACGCCAGCCTGAATAGCTGCGCCCATGGCAACAACTTCATCAGGGTTCACGCCTTTGTTTGGCTCTTTACCGAAGAACTTCGTCACTTCTTCGATAACTTTCGGCATACGTGTCATACCACCAACAAGAACGATCTCGTCGATGTCAGATGTGGACAGGCCAGCATCTTTAAGCGCAGCTTGGCAAGGTTTGATCGAGTTCTTGATCAAATCAGAAACGAGGCTTTCCAGTTTCGCACGTGTCAGTTTCATCACGAGGTGAAGGGGCTGACCGCCGTTTGGATCCATGGAGATAAACGGTTGGTTGATCTCAGTTTGCTGGCTGGAAGACAGCTCGATTTTGGCTTTCTCAGCAGCTTCTTTAAGACGCTGGAGGGCCATTTTGTCTTTGGTGAGATCAACACCATTTTCTTTTTTGAATTCGTCCGCGAGGTAGCTCACGATACGCATGTCAAAGTCTTCACCGCCAAGGAATGTGTCGCCGTTGGTGGACTGAACTTCGAATACGCCGTCGCCAAGTTCGAGGATGGTGACGTCGAAAGTACCGCCGCCGAGGTCGTAGACCGCGATGGTTTTTGTGTCTTGCTTATCAAGACCGTATGCCAACGCTGCCGCTGTCGGCTCGTTGAGGATACGCAGCACTTCAAGGCCAGCGATTTTGCCGGCGTCTTTTGTCGCCTGACGCTGAGCGTCGTTGAAGTACGCAGGTACGGTGATAACCGCCTGTGTCACTTCTTCGCCGAGGTATGACTCAGCTGTTTCTTTCATTTTGCCAAGGATGAAGGCAGAAATTTGGGACGGGGAGTATTTCTCACCGCGAACCTCAACCCATGCGTCACCATTGCCGCCATCGACAACTGCGTAAGGGAGGTTCTTTTTGTCTTTTGCCAGATGCTTGTCATCGTCGCGACGGCCGATCAGGCGCTTCACTGCGAAAATGGTGTTGTCTGGGTTTGTCACTGCTTGGCGTTTCGCGGCTTGGCCGACGAGACGTTCAGAATCAGTGAAGCCAACGATGGACGGGGTTGTCCGTGCACCTTCAGCGTTTTCGATGACACGCGGCTGCGAACCATCCATGATTGCGACACAGGAGTTGGTTGTCCCGAGATCGATACCAATGACTTTGGCCATGCTCAAAATCCTCTTCTAGGCGATGTTGTAACGTCGGGCCCACTGCGGCACCCTTCGTTAATCCCATGGTTTAAATCGGGTAAGCCCGATCAATGCTTCTCGGCGTATATAGGGAGGCGCTTTGACCCCTGCAAGTTGTCGTGGCCTTCAAGAGCAGGAAAATTGACGTTTGAAGGGGGTAAGTTGCGTTTTAGTGTGAAAAATTTGTCGGATTAGGCATGTGGCCCCAGATGCTGTCGTAATTTTGGGCCTTAGACGGCGGTGCCGATTCAGCGCCGCCGCGGCTTGATTGTTCTATCTACCAGCACCCCAGCTTGCGGAAACGCGCGTGCGGGTAAAAAATTGTGCCAAAAGGCCGATGGTGAGGAGTATGGCAGTAATGACGATCGGGTAGGTTATTGAGCTGTTGTGGGGCGTATAGTTCACAAAGACGAAGCCGCGCGCTTGATCGATACAGTGGAAAAGAGGATTCCACGAAAACAAGACAAGGAGAGACCCAGGTAGCGTGTTTGCGAGAAACATTTTGCCGGAAGTGATCATATTAGCACGGGTATAAATGGTGCTCGTGATCTGCGTGAACTGTGGAAACCAAGGGCGTAAGGACCAAAAGATCAACCCGATTGAAACCCCTGAAAGCCAGGAGAGAAAATACATAGAGATTGCACCAGGCAGATATTGAACGGGCGCCACGCCCCATCCCAAAAAATAGACCGACAAAATGACAATGACTGAGAGTGTTTGAATATAAAGGGAGCTGAGGGCTGCCGCGCTGATAGCAATGGCTGTGTTCATTGGGGCGTGCTGCATCATGGGTGAGTCAGCGCTTTCCGCCCTAGAAACCGACTTAATGGCGGCATTGTGCGTAATAAAAAGAAAAATTCCGGACATGATATACAGGACAAAGTCGCCACGAATTGCCGTGCTACGCATCGCCAGAACGTTGATCATGAACGAGAAAAAAACGACAAGCATTAGCGTTTGCGACATCGCAAGCAAAAGCCCAATGATCGGACTTCCATGAGACTGCCTGACCTTTCGGACGGTGCAGTTAAAGATCAATTTTAGAATTGAAAACCCGACGGCAAATCCGGTTTGTCGCCTGTGGTAATGGAACATTTGCAAAATCCTGTGACAGTTTCACATTGGAATAGCATTGAAATCTTGCTGTTCCTTTAGCGCCGTAGCATAAAGTGCAAAATTAGACTAATCAATGTGACTGCGTTTTCAGTGTGCGCAAAGTAAACCCTTAGGAGCCAGATCTTGGATTTCGAAAAACTTACCCCGATTATGCGCAAATTGGCATTGGAGGCTGGCGATAAGATCATGGAGATTTACAACTCCGATGATTTTGAAGTGAAATCCAAATCAGATGATAGCCCTGTCACGATTGCAGACGAGGCCGCAGATGCGATGATTTCTGCTGGCCTGCGAGAAAGCTTTCCAGATGTGACCTTGATCACTGAAGAACAGGCTGGGTCACATAGCCTTAAAGCTGAAACGTTTTTGATCGTTGATCCGCTTGATGGCACCAAAGAGTTCATCAACCGCCGCGGTGATTTTACTGTGAACATCGCCTATGTCGAAAACGGCGTTCCGACGCGCGGTGTTGTGTATGCGCCAGCGAAAGACCGTTTGTTTATCACGGGTGCAGATGGGCAGTCTTACGAAGAAGTTGGACCTTTCGCGAAAGACACCATCGGGACTCTCAACAAGATCTCGGTGTCAAAGCCTGACAATGACGGCCTTTTGATCGTTGCGTCGAAATCGCACCGCGATCAGGCGACTGAAGACTACATCAACAAGTATAATGTCAAAGACAGTAAGTCTGCGGGCTCTTCTCTTAAGTTCTGTTTGGTTGCGACGGGCGAAGCTGATCTTTACCCACGCGTTGGCCGCACAATGGAGTGGGACACAGCCGCGGGTCACGCTGTTTTGTCTGGTGCAGGTGGTCACGTTGTGCGTTTCGATAATCACGCGCCACTGACATACGGCAAAGAGGACTACGCCAACCCCTTCTTTATTGCCTATGCGCCAGGCGTAGATTTGAAGGAAGCTTAATGTCCGTTCTTCTTGTCATCCCCGCACGATTTGCCTCCACCAGATATCCTGGAAAGCCTCTTGTCGAATTGACTGGAGCGAGTGGGGAAAAGAAATCTCTTATTCGCCGCAGTTGGGATGCCGCCATGTCAGTGTCTGGCGTAGATAAAGTTGTGGTCGCCACGGACGATGACCGCATTCGTGAGGCCTCCGAAGCTTTTGGGGCGGAAGTGGTGATGACATCCGAATCCTGCGGCAATGGCACGGAACGGTGCGCTGAAGCGCTCGAAAAGCTTGGCGGTGCCTATGATATTGTCGTGAACTTGCAGGGCGACGCGCCTTTGACACCATCTTGGTTTGTTGAAGATTTGGTTGCCGGCCTTAGAGCACATCCAACAGCCGAAGTTGCGACGCCGGTTTTGCGCTGCGATGGGCGCGCTTTGAACGGGTTCTTGGCGGATCGACGCGAAGGGCGTGTTGGCGGAACGACGGCTGTGTTTGGCGCTGATAAAAAGGCCCTCTACTTTTCCAAGGAAGTGGTGCCGTTTACGTCGAAAACTTTTGCTGATGCGGATGAAACACCAGTATTCCATCATGTCGGCGTTTACGCGTACCGGCCCTCTGCGCTTGGGGCATACCCTAAATGGCCAGCGGGTCCTTTGGAGACGCTCGAGGGCTTGGAGCAATTGCGCTTTTTGGAGCGTGAGCGTCCCGTGCTGTGCGTAGAAGTGGACGCACGAGATCGCCAATTCTGGGAATTAAACAACCCCGAAGATGTGCCGCGTCTCGAGTTGATGATGAAGGAAATGCATTTCGATTAGGCGATGCGCCCATCTTTTAATCAATGTATTAAATATATACCCTATATCAGGTCAGAACTTGGCAGTGTCGCGACGCTGGAACTTTTCCCACTACAGGGCATGGGAATTATCGGTACCTTGTAAGACACACAAATTTAATAGCCGCTCTTTATAGGTAAAGAGCAAAGGAGTTGAGATGACGCGCAAGGTAACAAAAGCTATTTTCCCAGTGGCCGGGCTCGGGACACGCTTCCTGCCTGCAACAAAGTCGATTCCTAAAGAAATCATGACGCTCGTGGATCGC
Organism: Pacificibacter sp.; assembly: GCF_039769035.1. NCBI lineage: Bacteria > Pseudomonadati > Pseudomonadota > Alphaproteobacteria > Rhodobacterales > Roseobacteraceae > Pacificibacter > Pacificibacter sp. The sequence goes on along the minus strand of NZ_JBDMZG010000007.1, from coordinate 44,710 downwards.
CCGCTGATCCAATACGCGATCGACGAAGCGCGCGCTGCTGGAATTACAGAGTTCATTTTTGTGACATCTCGTGGCAAGGGCGCTTTGGAAGACTATTTCGATCATTCGCCTGTGCTTGAGCAAGAGCTTCGCAAAAAGGGCAAAACCGAAATGCTCGACATGCTGAATAACACGAACATGGACAGCGGTGCGATCGCATACATTCGTCAACACAAGGCGCTTGGACTTGGTCACGCTGTTTGGTGTGCGCGCCGCCTGTTGAGCCCAGACGAGTCCTTTGCAGTGATCCTGCCAGATGATGTTATCGCAGCTGATAAACCGTGTTTGCAGCAAATGGTTGAGGCACATCAAGAACTTGGCGGCTCAATGGTGGCCGCGATGGAGGTGCCTGCGAACAAGGTGAGCTCTTATGGTGTGCTGGATGTCAAAGAAGAACTGGGCGCCGCCGTTTCTGTAAACGGCATGGTCGAAAAACCGGCACCTGGAACTGAGCCTTCAAATTTGGCAGTTATCGGTCGCTACATTCTGTCTCCTGACGTTATGAAAAACTTGCATCAAATGAAGCAAGGTGCGGGCGGCGAAATTCAGTTGACCGATGCGATTGCCGATGAAATCACGGCAGGCCGTGACGTATATGGCTACCGTTTTTCTGGTCAGCGATTTGATTGCGGTTCAAAAGCGGGTTACTTGCAGGCATCGATTTCGTTTGGCTTGTCACGTCCAGAGTTCCGTGATGAACTTCAAGAATTCATTGACGAACTGTCGAGCGCGCGCGCTGCGGCGCAGTAGGAGTTAATAGTGACGCACAATGTTCTTGTCACTGGCGGTGCCGGTTACATTGGGTCGCACGCGTGTAAAGCATTGCGTGCGGCGGGCTATGTGCCCGTCACTTTTGACAATCTTTCGACCGGTTGGGAAGACGCGGTTAAATTTGGACCGTTTGAGCAGGGCGATCTAATGGATCGCGCCCGCTTGGACGCGGTTTTCGCCAAATACCAACCAATCGCTGTGATGCATTTTGCTGCCTTTAGTCAGGTTGGCGAAAGCATGACTGATCCTGGAAAATATTGGCGCAACAACGTCTTCGGCTCGTTGCAATTGATTGAGGCGGCGGTGGACGCTGGGTGTTTGGACTTTGTCTTTTCGTCCACTTGCGCGACGTTCGGGGACCAAGACAACGTGGTGTTGAACGAAGGATCTGTTCAACTTCCGATCAACTCATACGGGGCGTCGAAGCGCGCCATTGAAGATATTCTCGCGAATTTTGAACAGTCCCATGGATTGAAAAGCGTCATTTTCCGCTACTTCAATGTTGCGGGCTGTGACCCTGAAGGCGAAGTTGGCGAGTTCCATCAACCTGAAACACACCTTATTCCTTTGATGTTGGACGCGATCGCGGGGAAACGAGATGCGTTGACGATATTTGGAACTGATTATGATACACCGGACGGCACATGCATTCGCGACTATGTACATGTTTGTGATTTGGTGGATGCGCATGTTTTGGGGTTAAAGTGGCTTCAAGATGAAAAAGGCAGCCGTCTTTTCAATTTGGGCACTGGCAAAGGGTTTTCTGTTCGCGAAGTGCTCGATGAATCGCGGTCTGTGACCAACAAGGAGGTTCCGCATGTTGAAGGTGAACGTCGTCCAGGGGATTGCACCAAGCTTGTATCCGGATCGGAACGCGCTGTGACAGAACTTGGCTGGACACCTGAGCGGTCTGATATGAAAACCATGATCAAAGATGCCTGGAATTGGCACCAAAACGGCCATTACGACAAGTGATCAAGGCGATCGCTGACTTACTCAAACGAAATTTGGCGGACTATAAGTTGCGCCTCAAACGTCGTTGGCTTTTGTTTCGTGCGATACGTAAGTCTGGTGAACTCAGCACTGTCGTAAATCGCACGGCAACAATTCAGAAAAATGACATTCTTTGCTTTGCAACTGTGCGCAACGAACGCGTGCGGCTTCCGTATTTCCTAAAACATCACAGAGCCTTAGGTGTTTCGCAGTTCCTCATCGTTGACAATGCAAGCGATGACGGCACGCGTGCGTATTTGGAAGATCAACCCGACGTTTCTGTATGGAGCACGTCGACGAGCTACCGAAGTGCGCGGTTCGGGATGGATTGGATAACGTGGCTGCAAATGCGCTACGGGCGCGGTCACTGGTGTCTGACGTTGGACGCAGATGAAGCCATGGTTATTCCGCATCATGATGCGCGTGACCTGAAGGATTTGACGGCCTTTTTGGACCGCAAACGCGCTGAGGTTTTTCCTGCGCTGATGTTGGATTTGTACCCTAAGACCCGTCTTGATGAGGCAAAATATACCACCGGCGCGCCATTTACGGATGCGCTTGGGTTTTACGATGCCTATGGATACGACTGGGAGCAGCAACCCAAATACCGCAACATTTCAATACGAGGTGGCGTGCGCAAACGGGTCTTCTTTTCGAAAAAACCTGATCTCGCGCCGCATATGCACAAAACGCCGTTGATTAAGTGGCGTTGGCGATATGCGTATGTCAGCTCCACCCATATTGCTTTGCCAGCGCGTCTAAATCGAGGATTTGACGCCCGACATCGTTTGCCGACAGGTGTTTTACTTCACGCTAAATTTTTGGATGAAGCGTTGCGGCAGTCTGTTTCTGAACCTATTCGCAAAGAGCATTTTACCCATCCTGAATTTTACAACGAGTATTATGATGCGGTGCGGTCCAATCCAATATTGTGGGACAGCACTTCGCATTCCTATCAGGGCTGGGCGCGTCTGGAACAAGAGGGCCTGATGACCCGCGGCGATTGGGATTAGGCTCGCCACCATTCAAAGCATTGTTTTCCGAGATTGAATAAGCCATTATTTGTATTGGGAAATAGCTGTAGGCCGCTGACACCTGCGGCGCAGCGCTGCGGCTGCTGGTCGGCGATCTCGGGCGGGAACATTGTCGCTATATATGGAATTGGACTGAAGTGCGTCGATTGAAGCAATATCGTTTAAGACTTCGTCGCAAAAGGCGGCTTGTTCAAGCGTTTGCGCAACGTCGCAAACTGCGCAGCATCCAAGACAATACGCATCAAATTGGCAAAGAAGATATTGTGCTGATTTGTACCTTGCGCAATGAGCGCATTCGGCTGCCATATTTTCTAAAGTACTACCGCGACCTTGGTGTGAAGCACTTTCTTTTCGTGGACAATGATAGCGACGATGGCTCGCGCGAGTACTTGACCGGCGAAGATGATATTTCGATTTGGCACACGACAGCGAGCTATCGCGAAGCGCTGTACGGTGTGCACTGGATGAACTGGCTCGCGCGCAAATATTGCCATGATCGCTGGACGTTAACTGTCGATGTCGATGAGTTTTTCACGTATCCATTTTGCGATACACGCCCGCTTTCTGCGCTCACAGATTGGCTTGACTCGTCAGAAATTCGATCATTTTCTGCGATGCTGATTGATATGTATCCCAAGGGCCAAATTGGCGCGCGGTCATATCACGAAGGGCAAGATCCGATGGAAATCACCCAGTGGTTTGACAGCGGAAACTATACGATCAAGCAGAACTACGGCTTGGACAACCTTTGGATTCAAGGTGGCCCACGCGCACGTGCTTTTTTCGAAAACGACCCCGAAAGCGCACCGTCCCTGAACAAAATTCCATTGGTGAAATGGGACAAGGCCTTTGCCTATGTTGAATCGACCCACATGCTTTTGCCGAAACGTCTCAATCGAGTGTATGAGCGAAACGGTGGCGAGCAAATTTCAGGGGCACTTTTGCACACCAAATTCCTTGATACGTTTGTTCAAAAGGCGAAAGAGGAAGCAGATCGTCGGCAGCATTATTCTGACGGTCGAGAGTATGTCGCCTATCACGAGAAGCTAAACGATGATCCGGACCTTTGGTGCAGTGCCTCTGAGAAATACATAAACTGGCGACAGTTGGAGTTGTTGGGCCTAATTTCTAAGGGGAACTGGGTGTGAGCGTTGGCTTTGTCATGTTGGTGCACGAAGGATTTCTTCGGACCGCACAAGTCGCACGGCATCTCGCCAGTCATGGCTGCCCCGTTGTCATCCATGTGGACAAGCGGGTTCCCAATGAGGCGTATCAACCATTTGTCGACGGGCTTGCAGATCTGGAGAATATCAAATTTTCCAAACGGCACAGATGTGAGTGGGGCAAGTGGTCTTTGGTTGCCGCGACGCAAGACGCGAGCGCGCTGATGTTGGACAGCTTTGCGGATGTGCGCCATGTCTATTTGTCGTCGGGGACGTGCTTGCCTTTGCGCCCGATTGAAGATCTTGTTCACTATCTGGATCAACGACCAACGACAGACTTTATCGAAAGTGTCACCACTGAAGATGCAGCATGGACCGTTGGTGGGCTCGATACAGAACGCTTCACGTTGCGGTTTCCGTTTTCGTGGAAGCGGCAGCGCAGGCTGTTTGACCGCTACGTTTCGTTGCAGCGACGCGTGAAATTCAAACGCAAAATTCCAAGCGGCATTGTGCCTCATTTAGGGTCGCAGTGGTGGTGTTTGACGCGCAAAACGTTGTCAGCGATTCTTGAGGACCCGAGCCGCCGGACCTATGACGCATATTTTAAGAGAGTTTGGATTCCCGACGAGGGTTACTTTCAGAGCTTGGTGCGCAAGCATTCGACCAACGTTGAAAGTCGATCTTTGACGCTTTCCAAGTTCGACTATCATGGCAAGCCACACACCTTTTATGACGATCATTTGCAGTTATTGCGGCGCTCAGACTGTTTTGTGGCCCGCAAGATTTGGCGCAACGCAGACCAGTTGTACGACGAATTTTTGAGCGATCGATCTGAGACATCTAAAACGGCAGAACCAAACCCAGGAAAGATTGATCGCATCTTTTCAAAGGCCACTGATCTGCGCGCTGATGGGCGAGACGGTCTATATATGCAAAGCCGTTTTCCTGCGCAGGGCAAGGGTAAGGGCAAAACAAGCGCGCCATATTCCGTTTTCGAAGGCTTTTCTGATCTGTTTCAAGATTTTGATGGATGGCTGTCGCAGCTCATAGACGCACGAATCCACGGCCATCTGTATGCGCCAGATCGCGCCGAGTTTGCTGACGGTCAGGATGTTGTTGCTGGGGGGCTTTCAAGTCACGCAGCCTTACGCGACTACGATCCAAATGGCTTTTTAACCAATCTTATTTGGAACACGCGAGGTGTGCGCCAATGCTTTATGCATGGGCCGCGTGACAATCAAAAGATTGGCAAGTTGATCTCTTCGGATCCCAATGCGCAGATTTCCGTCATATCGGGGGCTTGGGCTGTTACGCTGTTTCGGTCTGCTGATGATTTCTCCAACTTGCGGCGAGAAGCTGCGCGCTTGCAAAGAATTGAGGCGGAACACATCAAGCAATTGCGGGCCCACAATGTAAAAGCACGTGTTCGCATTTGGACGATGGCCGATTTTGTCCAAAACCCCTTGGAGCCCTTGCAGGCGATTGTCGATGATATCGGCTCAGTCAATGTCCGCAGGTTAACGCAGGCCCCCCAAATGCACGACTTGACGGGGTTCAGTCAGTTTCTTCAAACTTTGAAAAACCAAGGCATGAATCCGCACCTTATGGGTGATTTTCCCAGCGAACCCGACGTTGAAAACCTGCTGTCTGAGCGCAAAAAAACCTATTTGGTGAAATGATATGTCCAACCGATTTGACTACTTTGTAATCTTCGCTGAGATGCGCACTGGCTCCAATTTTTTGGAAGAAAACATTAACTCCTACCCTGATCTCATGAGCTGGGGGGAAATTTACAATCCTCACTTTGTCGGCAAGCCACGCAATAAAGATTTTGACGGGATTACTTTGGCTGATCGTGAAGCGGATCCTATGAAAGTGTTGGAGCGGGTCAAAAACAAACTTGGTGGATTGAATGGGTTTCGGTACTTCCATGATCACGAGCCACGGATGTTTAAGACGTTCATTGATGATCCACGATGCGCGAAAGTCATTTTGACGCGTAACCCGTTGGAAAGCTATGTGTCGCGCAAGATTGCTGGGGCAACTGGGCAATGGCGTCTTGGAGACTTAAAGGATGCGCGCAGCGCGCAAATTGAGTTCGATAAAGTCGAATTCGAGATCATGCTGAACGCTGTCAAAGCCTTTCAGATGAAAATCCTACGGGGTCTGCAAACAACGGGGCAAAGTGCGTTCTATGTTGCCTATGAAGACGTTCAGGACATCGACGTCATAAATGGCCTAGCAAAGTTCTTGGGGGCGTCCGAGACGCGTTCAAACATCGTGCGCAAAACCAAGGTGCAAAACCCTGCGGGTCTTGAAGATAAGGTTCTTAACTACGCCGAAATGGAAAAGGCGCTGTCGTCGATCGACCACTTCAACCTGTCGAACACACCGAATTTTGAACCGCGTCGCGGGCCAGCTGTCCCCAACATTGTTGCCGCAAAAAGCGCATCGCTTTTGTATTTACCCGTGCTGGGCGGGCCGGACGAGGCCGTCAAAAACTGGCTTGCAGTACAGGGCAGTGGTGACCTTGGGCTTCTTGATGGCTTCAATCAAAAGACGTTGCGACAATGGAAGCGCAATCACAAAAACCACCGGAGCTTCACTGTCGTTTCTCATCCTGTGGTGCGTCTGCATCGGACGTTCTGTCAATATTTTGCAACTGCGGGCGCGCATGCGTTTGGCGAAATTCGCGAACAACTGCGCACGACTTATAAGGTGCCGCTGCCTATCAACGGGAAAACCGCAACCTTGTCTCAGCACCGTGAGGCCTTCATCAAGTTTGCGCAGTTCGTAAAGGGAAACCTTGGCGGACAAACCTCTATTCGCGTTGATGAAAGCTGGGCGTCGCAATCGGAAGTCATCAACGGCTTTTCGGGCTTTATGTTGCCTGACCATATTTTCCGCGAAGAAGAGTTGGCTGACGCCTTGCCTCAATTGCCCGGTGCCAATGGCGCGAAAGCTGTCTTTGAAGACGTGCCCGACGCGCCTTTTGCGCTGTCGGACATCTACGATGAAGAGGTCGAGCAGGCCGTGCGCGGCGCTTATCAACGCGATTATATGATGTTCGGGTATAAAAGCTGGCGCTAGAGGCCGCTGTTAGGCGGCCTTGATAGAGGGTGCAGAGGTCAAAATCGCGTGCAAAGTTGACGCGTCGGCGTTTGACCGCAGCTTGGTGCATGTATCAGGATTGCGCATTGTCCGAGACACCAAGGCGAGCGCCTTGAGGTGGTCAACGCCAGATTCCGCAGGCGCAAACAGCGCAAATACAAGATCAACAGGCTGCCTGTCCGCAGCGCCAAAGTCTAGTGCGGTATCGATACGCAAAAAGACCCCGACAACGCGGTCCAGGCCATCAATGCGTGCATGTGGCAAGGCAACGCCATGTCCAACGCCAGTTGGTCCAAGGGCTTCGCGTTCTTGCAGGCCATCGATTGCAGCACCTAAGTCGATTCCATAGCATTCGGCAGCGACTTCTCCAAGATCTTGGAAAAGACGCTTTTTGCTAGTCAATTTCCCCAAAACCTTTACGGCTTCAGGGTGCAATAGCTCAGAAAGTTCCATGTGTTTATTTTACCCGCCTCGGCCGTTGCACGAGGCGGGCCAAGATCCTCAATTCGCGTTATTAGGGTCGATCCAGCCGAAATTCCCATCAGGGCGGCGATAGACGACATTCACTCCGGTCTTTCCCTCTTTGTGAAACACCACGACAGGTGCACCAGCAAGTTCCATTTGCATAACAGCCTCACCCACCGACAATGTCGGAATTTGAGATTCCATTTCTGCAATAATCATTGGCTGCAAAGAATCAGGTTCTTGATCCTCTGCATGGTCTGTTGCCGCGAGGATATACGACGAAGCGCCCACAAGTTCAACCGGTTCGGCGCGATGGGAGTGATGGTCCTTCAGGCGGCGCTTATAGCGGCGCAGCTGTTTTTCCATTTTCTCGGCGCAAAGGTCGAACGCGGTGTAAATATCGTGCGTATGAGCGTTGGCTTGCGCCGTGAGGCCCGTCGACAGATGTACGACGGTTTCGCAGTTAAATTCTGCTCCGCTTTTCGAAAAAATCACGGTCGCGCTGGTGGGGCGCTCCGCATATTTTTCGATGACGACGCCCAGCTCAGTTTTGACATGGGTTTGGAGAGCCTCACCAATATCGATCTGTTTGCCGCTAATTTGGTACCGCATAATATCTCCTTTTGTTTATTTAGAGCCATGCACTGCACAGGCGCGCAGTGTCATCACTCTTTTGGATTGTGTGGATTGCGGGTGTTGGATGCACATCAGTTTCATGTGTCCCAATCTTTCGTTTGGGGCGACGTCAGTGTGGTGAAAGCCGAATTCAGCTGAACCACAATCTTTGAAACGACGGTTATGCATCACAGGTATTTGGCTCCACAACAGGGGGTATTGTCAACCACAAGCTGTGAAGAGAGTTATCAAAAACGAAAGTTTTCGCCCAAGTAAACGCGACGGACAGTTTCGTCTTCGACGATCTCGCGTGTGGTGCCGGACATCAAAACTTGGCCGTCGTGCAAAATGTAAGCACGATCAATAATTCCCAATGTTTCCTGTACGTTATGGTCTGTGATCAGCACACCGATGCCACGGTTTTTAAGGTCCGAAACAAGACCGCGAATCTCTCCTACGGCAATAGGATCAACCCCAGCAAAGGGCTCATCCAGCAAGACATAGTAAGGATTTGCTGCGAGACAGCGCGCGATTTCGACGCGACGTCGTTCGCCGCCAGACAGCGCCACAGAGGGCGCGCGGCGCAGGTGAGAGATCGAAAATTCGTTCAACAACTCTTCCAAGCGTTCACGCCGAATCAACGGATCACTCTCGGCAATTTCCAGAATTGCGGTGATATTGTCTTCAACACACAGGCCGCGAAAGATTGACGCCTCTTGCGGAAGGTAGCCAATGCCAAGCTTGGCGCGTCGGTACATGGGCAGAGATGCGATGTTGCGCCCGTCCACAATCACTTCGCCCGCCTCAGGCGTGACCAAGCCAGCGATCGAGTAAAAGCAGGTGGTTTTGCCTGAACCATTGGGTCCGAGCAGCGCCACGACTTCTCCGCGATTGAGATCGAGAGACACGTCTCGGATCACAATGCGTTTGCGATACCCTTTGCGCAGATTTCGAACGCGAAGACCCAGTTCCGGTGTGTCAGACATTATTGCGATCCAGGTTGAAGGATCGTTTTGACGCGTCCGTCGATTTGGCCCGTGCCTGTGGTCAAATCGACCACCATGCGTTCGCCGGATAATGCGTTTTGCCCTTGGGTCAAAATAACGTTGCCTGTCAATGTGATAGACGCGGAACCAATGTCGTAGACGGCGTTCGCGGCCTCGATCGCCTCACTGCCATTGGCAAAGGTGACACCGCCGGATGCGATAAGTTGCGAAATTTCGCTAGAGTCTTTGCCGTACAAAACGTCTACGGTTTGCGCGGACAAGCGCATGGCGCCTTGCCCAATCAACACGTCGCCGCTGAACGTGGCTTTGCCCGTGGCTTGATCCACATTGAGCTGGTCTGAGGTGATTTCAACAGGCAGCGAGCTGTCGTGTTTCAGGCCGCCAAAAGCAATTTGAGTGCCCTGCGCTGAGGCGCTCACACCAGAAAGCGCAAGCGCGATGGCGAAACAGGCCGTGATCGAAATAGATTTGATGTGCTGCACTTTGACCCTCAGAAATTGTCTATGGTTGGTATATCAGTTTAACGCGGTTTTTGAAAACAAGAAGGTAGTCGCCCGTCTCAGGGTCCTGTGCAATTTCCATGGATCCTGCGGAAAGGTCACCCGCTGGGGCGGTGCCCGTCACTGTGCCGGGGCTTTCAATTTTTGAAAAGTTCAATTTTGCCGCAATTCTGTCTGTCTCAAACATGTATCCCGTGGTGGTTTCCACATGAACACCCCCCGACAATTCCGCGATATGACTTGGCCCATCAATGATGGCATCATTGGCAAGCATTGAAATGGCGCTGTCATCCGGCAGTTTGAGGTTCGCGCGAAACTGTCGCGAATTCACCACGTCTTTGCTAAACAAATCGGGCCGCACAGTTTCAGCCGAAATCTCAAGCTCTGCACCGTCGTTTGTCACCGTGGCAAATGTCGGGCCATCAAGGCGTTGCTCGCGCGCTAAGGATTCGAGCTCGACCTGCGCATAGGGAATTTCCGTTGTGGTGTCCGTCTTTCGGGCAAACAAAAACAGCGTCGCCAAAAGCGCAAGGCTGGCGAGCGGCAAAATAACTTTTGCCTGCGCAACGATGCGAGAATGGGGATTGTCAAAGCGTGCCATATGGCCGTCTTACACGATGCCAGCGCGAAGGCAGTCTTGAATCTTTAAAACGCCACAAGGTCGGCCATCTTCGGCGGAATTTCGCACAAACAGGCAGGTGATCGACCGTTCATCCATGCGTGCCAACGCCTTTTCGGCAAGGGCATCGGCCGCAATGGTCATTGGGTCAACGGTCATGACATCGCCAGCAGTCTTTGTCAAAAGCCCGTCGATATTACGCCGCAAGTCGCCGTCGGTGATGATGCCTGTGAGCTGACCATCTGCGCCCAGAACGCCCGCCACGCCAAAGCCTTTTGCGGAAATGACATCCAGTGTCTCGCGCATGGATGTGTCTGCGTGAACCAACGGCATGTCCGTGTTCATCAGGTCGCTCGCTTTCGTCAGGCGTGCACCGAGTTTCCCGCCTGGATGCAACATGCGAAAGTTGTCTGCGGTAAAGCTGCGGTGATCCATCAGCGCAATTGCGATTGCATCGCCGAGTGCCAGCGTCATTGTGGTTGATGTTGTCGGAACGATGCCTTGATCGCATGCCTCTTCGGCTTTCGGCAAAATCAGCGCCACATCGCAGGCGCGCATCAGCGAGCTGTCAGGGTTGGACGCAACGCCGATCATTGGAATTTGAAAACGGCGTGTAAAGGCAATCATATCTGCCAATTCCGGCGTTTCACCTGAGTTGGACAAGATCAAAACGACGTCGTCTTTACCAATCATGCCCAAATCGCCGTGACTGGCTTCTGCAGGGTGCACAAAATGCGCGGGCGTTCCTGTCGATGCCAGTGTCGCGGCGATCTTGCGCGCGATGTGGCCTGATTTTCCCATGCCGGTGACAATCGTGCGGCCCTTGGCCTCTAAGATCAAAGACGTTGCTTCGACGAAATTGCTTCCGAGCGTGTCGGCCAAGGTCACGAGCGCATCGGCTTCTCGGCGGATAACGCGCTGTCCGATACTTAGGAACGTTTGGGATTGTGTCATAGTTATTGTCTTTCGCGGGCTCTGGCGACCGTATGGGTGTAACTAGTGTGAAAAAATGTCGACGTCAGGCCAACCGTTGAGATCCAAAATGGCACGTGTCGGCAAGAAATCAAAACAAGACTGGGCGATCTCCATCCGATCTTCGCGCACCAACATTTCATTCAATCGGTCACGCAATTTGTGCAGATACAGCACATCCGAGGCCGCATAATCGAGTTGCGCTTTGCTGAGGTCACGCGCGCCCCAGTCGCTCATTTGTTGGTATTTTGAGATGTCGACTTTCAACAACTGAACCAGCAGATTTTTCAATCCATGCCTGTCCGTGTAAGTCCGCACGAGTTTTGACGCGATTTTGGTGCAATAAACGGGCTGAGCCACGGTGCCAAAGGCGTGGTACATCGCCGCGATGTCAAAGCGCCCATAGTGGAACAGTTTCAACACATCAGGGTCTGCCAGAAGCTTGCAAAGATTGGGGGCCTCGGTTTGACCACGTGCGATTTGCACCAAATGCGCGTTTCCGTCACCGCTAGAAAGCTGCACCAAGCACAACCGATCCCTATGCGGATTGAGACCCATGGTTTCGCAATCGATGGCCACCATAGAGCCAAGATCAAGATCATCGGGCAGATCGTTTTGGTACAGAAAATTAGCCACAGTCGCCCCTTAATGCACACCAGTGTTTGCACAATGACATAAGCATTTGTCGGGGGGCGGGCAAGGTTGTCAGGGGGTATTGACGAGATTGCCGCACGGATTTGTTTGATGGTTCTATCGCGAAGGTCCAAATACTTTGAACTCATGCCAACATTTGGCGGCGCCAGCTTGTGCGCAGGGGCGTGCTGAGGCGCGCGGGTGAGCGACACACAGAGCCCAATTTTTAAGGGGCTTGATCAATAATGTAGGGGGTATTTGGTGCCCAGGAGAGGACTCGAACCTCCACATCGTTGCCAATACTAGCACCTGAAGCTAGCGCGTCTACCAATTCCGCCACCTGGGCAGGTGTCGTAGACCCGCGATGTAAACAGGACGAAAGGGGCTGTCAACGTAGATTCGATAGTTTTGGAATGCGTTTATAGCGTCTTGTTCATTTGGTCGTGAAAAGCTAAGAAAAACTTAGACAATGGCATTGGAGATGCAGATGACGAAATTGGTCACCATCTATGGCGGCGCTGGCTTTGTGGGTCGGTATATCGCACGTCGTATGGCGAAAGAGGGATGGCGCGTGCGTGTGGCTGTGCGCCGCCCGAACGAATCCCTACATGTAAAACCTTATGGCGCGGTTGGTCAGGTTGAACCTGTCCTGTGCAACATTCGCGATGACGCGTCTGTGCTTGCTGCGATGCAGGGGGCTGATGCGGTTGTGAACTGTGTTGGCGTCTTGACGGAAAAAGGCAAAAATTCCTTTGCGGCGGTTCAGTCCGAAGGTGCTGCGCGCATTGCACGCATCGCAGCAGAGCAGGGTGTGGACACCTTGGTTCACCTGTCAGCCATTGGGGCTGATTTGGCGTCTGAAAGTGAATACGCACAAACCAAAGCGCAGGGCGAAGAGGCGATTTTGGCGTCTTTCCCAAGTGCAGTGATTTTGCGCCCATCGGTGATCTTTGGTGTGGAAGATGATTTCTTCAACCGCTTTGCCGAGATGACGAAATTTGGCCCTGTGTTGCCAATCGTTGGTGGCGAGTCAAAGTTCCAGCCCGTTTATGTCGATGATGTGGCGCAGGCCGCTGCGAAAGCTGTGGTCGGTGATGTGCCTGCTGGCGTTTACGAATTGGGTGGTCCTGAAGTGGAGACGCTCAAAGGTTTGGTTAACAAGATGCTTGGTCTCATTCAGCGCCGTCGTCTTGTTGTGAACTTGCCGAGTTTTGCGGGTGACTTGATGGCCCGCGGATTTGGTCTTGCGCAGGCAATGACGCTAGGCTTGTTCCACAACAGCATTCTGACACGCGATCAAGTCAAGTCCTTGGCGAATGACACGATCGTTGGGTCGGACGCGAAAGGCTTTGCGGATTTGGGCATTACGCCGACAGCAATGGATGCGATTTTGCCAGAGTATCTGTGGGTTTACCGCGATTCTGGTCAATATGCTTCTATCCGCGACAGCGCGAAAAACCTGCCCAACGCATAAGGGTCTATAGGTCAAAAGAAATGGGCGCGCACTGAGATCTCAGGCGCGCCCTTTTTTGTTTATGCGCTGTAGGAAATGATCAACAGGACGGCGCCAAGAATGACGCGGTAAATCACGTAGGGTGTAAAGCTGGCGGAGCGCAAAAGGCGCATCATAAGCGTGAGCGCACCAAGGGCAGAGACGAACGCAAAAATCGCGCCGATGCCTGCGTATTTCATCAGTTCCCAGTTTGCATCGCCGGCGACTTCTGCGCCCAGCAAGATGCCAGAGGCCAAGATTGTTGGGATGGACATCAGCATGGCAATCTTCGCGCCATCTGCGCGCGAGTACCCCAGCGCCCGCGCGCCCGTGATGGTGATGCCTGAGCGGGATGTGCCGGGGATTAATGCGACAGCCTGCCAAAGCCCTAAAATGACGGCGTCTTTCATGGACCAGTCGTCTGAGGTTTTATGCGTGGGGCCTTTTTGGTCGAACCAGTAGAGCACCAAGCCAAACACAAGCATCGTCCAGCCGATGACGCGGATGGAGCGCAAGGCATCAGACAGGCCAGAGACGCTTAGGAAAAGGCCCAAGATGATGACTGGAATGGTCGCGATGAGCAAAAGAAACGCCAGCTTTGATCCGGGCGTGTCGATTTTACCGGTGAGCATTCTAGGGGTGCCAAGCAGGCCGACTTTGATGTCTTTCCAGAAATACGCGATGACGGCGCCCAAGGTGCCGACGTGAACGGCGACGTCGATTGCTTGCCCTTGATCCGAGATTCCCGTGAAATATGGCAATAGAATCAGGTGTCCGGACGATGACACGGGTAAAAATTCGGTAAGGCCTTGTATTAAGGCGACGAGAAGCAAGTAAAACAGACTCATGTGCACATCCAGATGGAATTTTCACAGAATTGATAAACCCTTTTATTCTCAATAAGAAGACGGATTAATAGTCAGCAGTTATGACCTTTAATTTGTGTGAAAAACGCCAAATTGGACACTTTTCGGCAATGTTTTCACATATAGGACAGTACTTATGACTTTTCTTTTTGCGGGGTTCTTTGTAAACACCTATCAAATCATACTCAAACCCACGGAGATATTGTGTCATGGCGAAAGAGCCTATGCTCAAATTTGTGAACGTTGCTCGGGATATGCCCGAAAAACGTGACGCAGGCGACCGTAAGGGCGACTTTTTGGAAATCTACGGTGATTTCATCGCGGACAAAGCCGAAGAGCAAGCGTCACGCTGCTCACAGTGTGGCGTTCCTTATTGTCAGTCCCATTGCCCCCTTCATAACAACATCCCTGACTGGCTGCGCTTGACTGCCAGCGGGCGTTTGAAGGAAGCCTATGAGGTTTCACAAGCCACAAACGCATTCCCAGAAATCTGTGGTCGCATTTGCCCGCAGGATCGTCTGTGTGAAGGCAACTGTGTGATCGAACAGTCTGGTCACGGCACAGTGACCATTGGTGCTGTTGAAAAATACATAACAGACACCGCTTGGGAAAATGGTTGGGTTGAAACCATCAAGCCGCATACCGAGCGTACTGAATCTGTTGGTATCATCGGCTCTGGCCCGGGTGGCGTCGCTGCTGCCGATCGTCTGCGTCGCGCTGGCTTGCAGGTCACCGTATATGAACGCTCCGATCGCGCTGGCGGTTTGCTGACCTACGGCATCCCAAGCTTTAAACTTGAAAAAGATGTGGTCATGCGCCGTATCGATCAACTTAAAGACTCAGGTGTTGAGTTCGTTTTGAATTGCAATGTTGGCGAAGATATTACCTTTGACGCCTTGCGTGAAAAACATGACGCCGTTTTGATTGCCACAGGTGTTTACAAGTCTCGCGATCTGCAAGGTCCGGGTGCTGGTTCTGATGGTATCGTTGCTGCGCTGGACTACCTGACAGCTTCTAACAAAGTCTCTTTCGGTGACACGGTTGCGGAATTTGACAGTGGTGAGCTGAACGCGACTGGCAAAAAAGTCGTTGTCATCGGTGGTGGTGATACGGCGATGGACTGTGTGCGCACAGCGATCCGTCAAGGTGCCACATCTGTTAAATGTCTCTACCGTCGTGACCGTGCCAACATGCCTGGCTCACAGCGCGAAACACAAAACGCCGAAGAAGAAGGTGTGGAATTTGTTTGGCTTGCAGCCCCTAAAGGCTTTGCTGGCGATCCTGTCACCGGCGTTATGGTGCAAAAGATGCGCTTGGGTGCGCCTGATGCCTCTGGCCGTCAGTCCCCTGAAGTGATCGAAGGTGCTGACTACGTTGAGGAAGCGGATCTTGTGATCAAGGCGCTTGGCTTTGAGCCTGAAGAGCTTCCAAAACTTTGGAACGCAGACGGCTTGGAAGTCACACGTTGGGGCACTGTTTTGGCTGATTTCAAAACGCATGAAACAAAGCTTCCGGGCGTCTATGCCTGCGGCGATATTCAGCGTGGTGCGTCTTTGGTTGTTTGGGCAATCCGTGATGGCCGTGAAGCGGCTGACGCGATCGTCGAACAGGTGAACGCCGCCGCAAGCGTTGCAGCCGAGTAAATCTTAACGGATCGCAGGGGAATACAGCAGTCTACACAGCGCCGGTCTTCGACGCTTGATGTCAGAACCGCGTCAGGCCATGTGCCACCCCCGCGATCCACTCCGAAATCTAAATGAGCGATAGCTCTGACCTATAGGTCCAAGGGCCACTCATTTGAAAGGGTTCCGATATGACAAAATATGATGAAAGCTGGGCCGCGCGCGAAGAAGCAAAACGCGAATGGATGGCACAAAACTCTCTCTTCCGCGAAGAAGATGAGCACTCCTCTTGTGGGGTTGGTCTTGTTGTTTCTGTGGATGGCAATAAATCCCGCAAAGTTGTCGAAAACGGCATCGCTGCGCTGAAAGCGATCTGGCACCGTGGTGCTGTTGATGCGGATGGCAAAACTGGCGACGGCGCCGGCATCCACGTGCAAATCCCTGTTCCGTTTTTCTATGATCAGGTGAAGCGCACGGGCCACAACCCACGCCACGACGAAATGATTGCTGTAGGCCAAGTGTTCTTGCCGCGCACAGATTTCGGTGCACAAGAAACATGCCGCACAATCATCGAATCCGAAGTTTTGCGCATGGGCTACTACATCTACGGCTGGCGCCATGTGCCAGTAAGTGTTGAGTGCTTGGGTGAAAAAGCCAACGCGACACGCCCTGAGATCGAGCAAATCTTGATCTCAAACTCCAAAGGCGTGGACGAAGAAACATTCGAGCGTGAACTCTATGTGATCCGCCGCCGCATCGAAAAAGCCGCTTTGGCTGCCGGCGCGCAGTCTTTGTACATTTGTTCGCTGTCATGCCGGTCTATCATCTACAAAGGTATGATGCTGGCCGAGCAGGTTGCCGAATTCTACCCTGACTTGATGGACGAGCGTTTTGAATCTGCATTTGCGATTTACCACCAGCGCTACTCCACCAACACCTTCCCACAGTGGTGGCTTGCACAGCCATTCCGCATGTTGGCCCACAACGGTGAAATCAACACCTTTAAAGGCAACATGAACTGGATGAAGTCCCACGAGATTCGGATGGCGTCTGGTACATTTGGTGACACATCTGAAGACATCAAACCGATCATCCCACAAGGCGCATCTGACTCTGCGGCTTTGGATGCTGTGTTTGAGGTTTTGGTTCGCGCTGGGCGCTCTGCGCCTATGGCGAAAACAATGCTTGTTCCAGAAGCATGGTCGCAACAAGCGGTTGAACTGCCACAATCTTGGCGTGACATGTATTCCTATGTGAACTCTGTCATGGAGCCATGGGATGGTCCTGCTGCTTTGGCGATGACCGATGGTCGTTGGGTGTGTGCGGGTCTTGACCGCAACGGCTTGCGCCCTATGCGTTATGTCGTCACTGGCGACGGTCTTGTGATTGCGGGTTCTGAAGTGGGCATGGTGCCGACAGATGAAGCGACAGTCGTTGAAAAAGGCGCGCTTGGTCCGGGTCAAATGTTGGCTGTCGATATGAAAGACGGCAAACTGTACCACGACACTGAAATGAAAGATCGCCTGTCTGCGGCGCAGCCGTTTGGCGAATGGGTTGGCAAGATCAATGATCTTGAAGACACGCTTTCTGGCATCGAAGAAAACGCAATCTTCTCTGGCGCTGAACTGAAGCAGCGCCAGATTGCAGCGGGCTATTCAATCGAAGAGCTTGAGCAAATTCTTGCGCCTATGGCGGAAGATGGCAAAGAAACTTTGGCCTCAATGGGCGATGATACACCATCGGCTGTTTTGTCTAAAAAGTACCGTCCGCTCAGCCACTTCTTCCGTCAGAACTTCTCTCAGGTGACAAACCCGCCCATCGATTCCTTGCGCGAATACCGCGTGATGTCGTTGAAAACGCGTTTTGGTAACTTGAAAAATGTGTTGGACGAAAGCAGCTCGCAAACAGCGATTTTGGTGCTCGACAGCCCCTTTGTTGGCAATGCGCAATTTGAAGCTTTGAAAGAAAGCTTCAATTCACCGATGACTGAAATCGACTGTACCTTCCCTGTGGATGGTGGCGATACAGCATTGCGTGAAAACCTTGATCGTGTGCGTGCAGAAGCTGAAGAGGCTGTGCGTTCCGGTGGTGGTCACATCGTTTTGACCGACCAAGGCCAAGGCCCTGACCGCGTTGCGATGCCAATGATTTTGGCGACATCCGCTGTTCACAGCTGGCTGACACGCAAAGGTTTGCGGACGTTCTGTTCTTTGGGTGTGCGCTCTGCTGAGTGTATTGACCCACACTACTTTGCCGTTTTGATCGGCTGTGGTGCGACCATCGTAAACGCATACTTGGCTGAAGATTCACTTGCAGACCGTATTGAACGCGGCCTGTTGAACTGTACGCTGACAGAAGCTGTTGCGCGTTATCGCTCTGCTGTGGATGCTGGCTTGCTGAAAATCATGGCCAAGATGGGTATCTCTGTGATCTCGTCTTACCGTGGTGGTCTCAACTTTGAAGCTGTGGGTCTGTCGCGCGCGATGTGTGCCGAATTCTTCCCAGGCATGCAGTCACGCATCTCCGGTATCGGTGTCGGCGGCATTCAAAAGAAACTTGTCGAAGTGCACGCGCAAGGCTTCCTTGGCGGCAATACTTTGCCAATCGGTGGCTTCTACAAAGCACGTAAATCTGGCGAAACCCACGCGTGGGAAGCGCAGTCGATGCACATGTTGCAATCGGCCTGTGATCGCGCGTCTTACGAGATGTGGAAACAGTATTCAGCCAAGATGCAGTCCAACCCGCCCATTCACTTGCGCGATCTTTTGGACGTCAAATCTTTGGGCAAAGCTGTGCCAATCGAAGAAGTTGAATCCATCACAGCGATCCGCAAACGCTTTGTGACACCGGGCATGTCTTTGGGGGCTTTGTCTCCTGAATCACACCGCACGCTGTCCATCGCGATGAACCGCATTGGTGCGAAATCTGACTCTGGTGAAGGCGGCGAAAGCCCTGATGACTTTACGCCAGAACCAAACGGCGATAACGCTTCTGCGAAAATCAAGCAGGTCGCATCTGGCCGGTTTGGTGTGACCGCTGAGTATCTTTTGGCTTGTGAAGAGCTTGAGATCAAAGTGGCGCAGGGCGCGAAACCAGGTGAAGGCGGCCAGCTGCCCGGCATGAAGGTTACAGACCTGATCGCCAAGCTGCGTCACTCAACCAAAGGCGTGACATTGATTTCGCCACCGCCGCACCACGATATCTATTCCATCGAAGACCTCGCGCAGTTGATCTACGATCTCAAGCAGATCAACCCGCGTTGTAAAGTCACTGTTAAGCTCGTGGCTTCTTCCGGTGTGGGTACGATTGCTGCGGGTGTTGCCAAAGCGAAAGCGGATATCATTTTGATCTCTGGCCACAACGGCGGCACAGGTGCGTCCCCTGCAACCTCGATCAAATTCGCGGGTCTGCCATGGGAAATGGGTCTCACTGAAGCGCATCAGGTTCTGTCTATGAACAACCTGCGCGAACGTGTGACTTTGCGTACCGATGGTGGTCTGCGTACAGGTCGTGACATTGTGATGGCTGCGATGCTCGGTGCCGAAGAATACGGTATCGGTACTGCTGCTTTGATCGCGATGGGCTGTATCATGGTCCGTCAATGTCAGTCCAACACATGCCCTGTTGGCGTGTGTACGCAAGACGAAGATCTACGCGAAAAGTTCACAGGCAATGCGGATAAAGTGGTCAACTTGATCACCTTCTATGCGCAAGAAGTGCGTGAAATCCTCGCGTCTATCGGCGCGCGTTCTTTGGACGAAATCATTGGCCGTGCTGATCTTTTGACGCAGGTGTCACGTGGCTCCGCACACTTGGACGACCTTGATCTCAACCCGCTTTTGATCACTGTCGATGGCGCAGAACGCATCGTTTACGATCGCTCTAAGCCACGCAATGCTGTGCCTGACACTCTGGACGCGCAGATCGTTTCCGACGCTGCACGCTTCTTGAAAGACGGCGAGAAAATGCAACTGTCATACGCTGTGCAGAACACGCACCGCACCATTGGCACGCGCACATCGAGCCACATCGTGCAAAACTTTGGGATGCGCAACGACCTGCAAGATGACCACCTGACTGTGAAACTCACAGGCTCCGCGGGTCAATCTTTGGGTGCCTTCGCAGCCCCTGGTTTGAAGATCGAAGTGTCCGGCGATGCCAACGACTATGTTGGTAAGGGTCTGTCTGGCGGTACTGTTGTGGTGCGTCCTCCGATGCATTCACCGCTGAAAGCGTCCGAGAACACCATCATCGGCAACACTGTCTTGTACGGTGCGACAGATGGCTACCTCTTCGCAGCAGGCCGCGCAGGCGAACGTTTCGCAGTGCGTAACTCTGGCGCGAAAGTCGTGATTGAAGGCTGTGGCTCCAGCGGGTGTGAATACATGACCGGTGGTATCGCGGTGATCCTCGGCTCAATCGGCGCAAACTTCGGTGCCGGTATGACCGGTGGCATGGCGTACCTCTACGACCCAGAAGGCTCCGCGTTCCAGCTTATGAACCACGAAACACTGGTGACGTGCCCTGTCACAGTTGATCATTGGGAAAACGAGCTCAAGTCACTGATCGAGCGCCACGTGCGCGAGACAGGGTCTGTGAAAGGCGCAGAGATTCTTTCCAACTGGGAGGCAGAAAAAGCGAACTTCTTGCAAGTCTGCCCGAAAGAAATGCTGGTCCACATCAAAGCACCTCTGTCTTTGGAAAAAGGCGCTATTCCAGCGGAATAAGCCTCAAAGACCCCTGAACTCCAAAAGCCTCCAAGAAATTGGGGGCTTTTTCTATGTCTAAACCGGCTCGTTTTTTGCGCGACGTCTTGACCTGACCCGTCAGACCATGAATCACTGCAGTATGGCCAAAGCACCCACCAAATCCAAAGCCACCAAGCGCACCCCGTCCAAGGCGAAAAAAACCACAAAACCAGCGGCTATGCCAAAGGCGACTGCTGAGGTGCCTCAGGAAAGTTTCTTTGCGCGCCAGCGTCGGCGTTTTTTTAAGGTCTTGTTGGCTGTGGTTGCCCTCAGCGTGGCTTGGATTTTGGCCTATTCCGTCGTTCCCGTCTTCACGACGCCCTATATGATTGCCGAAGGCCGCAAGACCGGTGGCGTTGATTACCAATGGGTGGCGCTCGAAGATGTGGCTCCGGTTTTGGCGCGATCCGTGGTGGCCGCTGAGGATGCGAATTTTTGCGAACATTGGGGGTTTGATCTGGTGGCGATCAAGGCCGCGATCAACGAAGGGGCTGGACGCGGTGCCTCCACCATTTCACAGCAGGTGGTTAAGAACACGTTTCTGTGGCATGGCCATTCGTGGCCACGCAAGGCGCTGGAAGCATTGGTGACACCCGTTGTTGAACTGACGTGGAGCAAGCGCAGAATTGTTGAGGTTTATCTCAATATTGCCGAATTTGACGAAGGTGTGTTTGGCGCAGAGGCGGCGGCTTACCGCTATTTTGGCGTTGGTCCTGAGGATCTGACAGCGTTGCAAGCCGCGCAACTGGCCGCTGTTTTGCCGTCACCTAAACTGCGTGATGCTGGCAACCCAAGTGCTTTCGTGCGCCGTCGTGCCGCCCAAATTATGGATGGCGCAGCGACAATTCGAGCGGATGGGCGCTCAGACTGTTTCGAGGATTGAACTGGCGGTGCTTTCGCGGCACTTAGAACCAAAATTAAAGAGTAGTGAAATATGATCCGACTTTTCCATGTCCCCCTGTCCCCGTTCTGCCGCAAAGTCCGTTTGAGCCTTGCGGAAAAGAAACTTGAGGTTGAGCTCGTTGAAGAACGCTACTGGGAACGTGATCCGGACTTTTTGCGCCGCAACCCTGCTGGCAAAGTGCCCATTTTGCGCATCGACGACATGATTTTGTCCGAAAGTGCTGCGATTTGCGAATACATCGAAGAAAAATACCCGACCCCGTCTTTGATGCCGCGCGATCCAGAAGGGCGGTTTGAAGTTCGTCGTTTGGTGTCATGGTTCGACGACAAATTTCACCACGAAGTAACATCGAATCTGTTGTACGAACGGGTGAACCGCAAGCTGACGAAAACGGGGTATCCTGATTCCAAGAATGTGAAAGCGGGCGCTAAGGCGATCAAATACCACCTCGATTACATGACGTGGCTGTTGGACCGACGCCGTTGGTTGGCTGGCGATGTGATGACCTTGGCAGACTTTGCGGCGGCGGCCCATTTGTCATCGCTTGATTATATTTCGGATGTGGATTGGAATAGGTCGGCCGTTGTCAAAGACTGGTACGCCAAAATCAAATCGCGCCCAGCATTTCGGTCGCTTCTGGCCGATAATGTCTCTGGGTTTATCCCTGCGGCACATTATTCCGATCTGGATTTTTAAGCGCGACAAACCCGAAAAGGGGGCCATCAGTTGGCCGGATTGAGCAAAGAAATACTGCGCGAGCACGCCCTGTCCGAAGGGTTTTCTCAGGTTGGGTTTGCCCGTCCTGATCTTCCGGACGCGATGGCGCGCTTGCAGCAGTTTGTCGACATGGAACGCCACGGGCAAATGTCGTGGATGGCGGAGCGCATGGCGTGGCGTGGTGATCCAACTGCGTTATGGCCTGAGGCGAAATCCGTGATCATGTTGGCCGAAAGCTATACGCCGGACGACGACCCGATGGAGGCCGTGGCGCGCACCGAAACTGGTGCGATTTCGGTCTATGCGCGCAATCGTGATTATCATGACATCGTTAAAAAGCGCCTGAAACGGGTTGGGCGTTGGATGATTGAACAGGCCGGCTCTGACACGGAGATCAAGGTCTTTGTGGACACTGCGCCGGTGATGGAAAAGCCTTTGGGGGCCAAGGCAGGACTGGGGTGGCAGGGCAAGCACACCAATCTTGTGGGTCGCAATTTGGGCAGTTGGTTCTTTTTGGGGGCGATCTTTACGACGCTTGATTTTGAACCTGATGCGGCCGAAGTGGATCACTGCGGGTCCTGCACGTCCTGTTTGACGGCATGTCCCACGGATGCTTTCCCCGCGCCCTATCAGATCGACGCGCGCAAGTGCATTTCGTATCTGACGATTGAGCACCACGGCCCTGTTGATGTCGCATTGCGCCCTCTTTTGGGGAATCGCATCTATGGCTGTGACGACTGTCTTGCCGCTTGTCCGTGGAATAAATTCGCGGTGGAAGCGGCGGACATTCGGTATCATGCGCGGGCTGATTTGGTGTCGCCACCGTTGGCAGAACTCGCAGCCTTGGACGATGCGGCCTTTCGCAGTCGATTTTCCGGTTCGCCCATAAAGCGGATTGGGCGCAATCGATTTGTGCGTAACGTGTTGTATGCAATCGGAAATTCTGGAGACGTGGCGTTGCGTGAATCTGTGTCACCGCTGCTGACGGATGCGGATGAAACAGTCGCAGAGGCGGCACATTGGGCTATGGCGCGTTTATCGTGAACGGCCGCGCAGCCTAATTGTCTGCGTCGCTGGCGTTGTGCGACTGTGCCATGCGCTGAGCGCGCACGGCCGCTTTGACACCTGCTGCAGCGTTTGCAATTGGGTAAGGCCCAATGCGGCTTGCCCCAACAATATACGTCACCGTGATGTCAGAACTGTTTGGCTTTGACAAAAAATCGACGCGCAAATCGGTGCCGAGGCGGTCAAACGTTGTTTTCAACGCCTCGGAATAGTCGCGCTGTGAAGATTGAGGGGACGCACCTGCACCGATTGTGACCTCGGCAATTACGGTGCCGGATTGGCTTTCCAAGTCGGCATTGATCAACTTTTCAGTGGTGATGCCAAGGGGCCGAAAATGCGGGTTTTTGGTAATGTAATAGGCTGCCAAGGCAATCACGGCAGGCAGCACAATCAGGCCGACAACCGAACCAACGATAATGGTATCTTCGCGTGCCATTGTGTCTCTCCGCTCTGTCTCACGTATGAGACCTAGCAGGAGACACTTTCGCTTTTCTTAATATTTAGCGACGCACGAGCTGTTCGTATGATTCAGCGATGTCGCGGGTCAATTCGCCCACTTCAAATGTGAAATCACCGATCTGACCAACTGGCGTTACTTCGGCGGCGGTACCGGTCAGCCAGCACTGTTCAAAGCCGTCGAGTTCTTCTGGCATGATCACGCGCTCATGCACGGTGATGCCTTTGTCTTTCAGCATTTGAATGATGGTTTGGCGGGTGATGCCGTTCAAGATTGCGTCTGGAATTGGCGTGTGCACTTCGCCGTTTTTGACGAAAAAGATGTTTGCGCCAGTCGCTTCGGCCACATAACCGCGGTAGTCCATGAACAATGCGTCAGAGCAGCCTTTGGCTTCGGCTGCGTGTTTTGACATGGTGCAAATCATGTACAGGCCAGCGGCTTTGGCAGCTGTTGGAATGGTCTCAGGGGATGGGCGTTTCCATTTTGCGATATCCAATTTCGCGCCCTGCATTTTGGCGTCACCGTAGTAGGCGCCCCATTCCCAAGCAGCGACGGCCATGCGCACGGGGTTTTTGTTGGACGCAACACCCATATCTTCGCCTGCGCCGCGCCACGCGACGACGCGAATGTAGGCATCGGTCCAGCCGTTGGCTTCGAGCACGGCGTATTTCGCGGCTTCGATTTCTTCGACAGTGTATGGGATAGGCATGTCCAGAAGTTCGCCAGATTTGATCAGGCGTTCGGAGTGCTCAACTGATTTGAAAATTTTGCCGTTGTAGCAGCGCTCGCCTTCAAACACGGAAGAGGCGTAGTGCATTGCGTGTGTGAGGATGTGGACCTGTGCATCGCGCCAATCGACAAGAGCGCCATCCATCCAAATTTTACCGTCGCGATCTTCGAATGAACCGGCCATTTTCTATTCCCTATCGTTGAACAATTTGCAAATGTTGCGCATGGACAGCGTGCCTATGACATTATCGTACGCAAAACCTGAAATGCGCTAACAATTGACGCTTGGAATGTCAATGTGGCTGACTTAAAATGCATTGAGATTACATAAATTGTGAATGGGATCATCATGGCTGAAGGCACGAGCACACGTCGCGGCGAAAGCCTTTTGTTTTTGACAGATGAACAGCTGCGCAAGGGCATTGAAGCGATGTTTTTTGCCTACCGCGGCTTCACGGCTGACCCTGACCGTATTTTGGAAAAGCATGGCTACGGGCGGGCGCATCATCGCGCGGTGCACTTTATCAATCGCGCGCCCGGCACGACCGTGAACGCTTTGCTTGGTGTGCTTGGCGTGACCAAGCAGTCGCTTAATCGGGTGTTGCGTGCCTTAATCGAAGATGAGCTGGTGGAAAGTCGCGTGGGTCTGAAAGACAAGCGTGAACGGCACCTGTATTTGACGCCCAAAGGCAAGGTACTTGAGGCGGAATTGTCTGAGGCACAGCGGGTTCGTATGCGCAGCGCGTTTAGCAAAGCTGGACCTGACGCTGTTGCAGGCTTTAAAGAAGTGTTAGAAGCAATGATGGATGCTGACCAGCAGGCCTATTTTAATGCTTTAGAGGAGCAGAATTTGTGAGCGACATACACCTTCTCATTGTTGATGACGATGAACGTATTCGCCAGCTTCTGCAGAAGTTTTTGATTCGAAGCGGGTTTTGCGTCACGGCAGCACGGGATGCCGCGCATGCGCGCAGGTTGCTGGCGGGTCTTGAGTTCGATTTGATCGTGATGGACGTGATGATGCCAGACGAAGATGGCGTCACATTCACGCGCAGTTTGCGTCAAACCTTGAGCACGCCCATTTTGTTGCTGACCGCCAAAGGTGAAACCGACGACCGGATTTCTGGCCTTGAGGCGGGGGCAGATGACTATTTGGCGAAGCCTTTTGAGCCCAAAGAATTGTTGCTGCGGATCAATGCAATTTTGCGCCGTGTTCCACAGGTGGAAGAGGTCGCAGCGCTGCCCAAATACCTGCACTTGGGGCGGTTCCGCTATGATATCGAGCGCGGCGAGTTGTGGGAGGGCGATCAGATCGTGCGCCTCACACAGACCGAAGCACAGCTCATGCGCATTTTTTCGGCCACGCCAAGCGTGTCTGTGTCTCGTGGTGAATTGGTGTCGCGTTTGGGGCGTGATGGCGGACAAGCCCAAGAGCGCGCTGTCGATGTGCAAATCACACGCCTGAGACGCAAGTTTGAAGCTGACCCCCGCCAACCGCGGTTTTTGCAGACGGTACGCGGCGCTGGCTATATGCTGAGCCCTGAGTAAAAAACTATAGCTTGAAGGCCGATACGGAACTGGCCAACAGGTAAGGATCACCTATATACGGTGATCAACCTTTCTGGAGATGTCGACATGACGCAAACGACTGTATCTGAAATGAGCTTTGAGGCTGCGATGGCTGAGCTTGATCAAGTTGTTGCAAAGCTTGAACGTGGCGAAGTGCCATTGGAAGACAGCATTAATTTGTATCAACGCGGTGCTGAGCTGAAGGCGCATTGCGAAGCCAAGCTCAAAGAAGCGACTGAAAAAGTTGAAAAAATATCTGTTGGTTCAGATGGGAAACCTGCTGGCGCGCAACCTGTTGAAGGCCTCTAATGCAAACTGAAATCGACCGGTGTCGCACGCTGGTACAAACTTGTTTCGATGGTGTTTTGTCGTCGCAAGGGCAGTCGCCCGTTGAATTGGGCATGCGCTATGCATTGAACGGTGGCAAACGTCTGCGTGCTTTGCTTGTTGTCGAAAGTGCGGCGCTGCACGGCATTGATCCCAAGCAATCTGTATGGTCCGCAGCGGCGATTGAAGCGATGCATGCCTACAGTTTGGTGCATGATGACCTGCCATGCATGGACGACGACGATTTGCGGCGTGGCCAGCCTACGGTTCACAAGAAATGGGATGAAGCCACGGCGGTGCTTGTTGGCGACGCGCTTCAAACCTTGTCGTTCGAGCTGTTGTCACGGGTTGAGGCTGCACCTTCAAGCCAGATTAGAATTGATTTGATCAGCTCCTTGGCGCGCGCCTCTGGTGCCCGTGGAATGGTGTTGGGTCAAGCGCAAGACATTGCGGCCGAAACGGCTGAAACCCCACTTGATTTGAATGAAATCACAGAGCTTCAAGCCAACAAAACTGGCGCGCTAATTGAATGGTCTGCGGCGGCTGGTGCTGTTTTGGGCAAAGCTGACCCGCTGCCTTTGACGCAATATGCCCGCGCGCTGGGCCTTGCATTTCAAATTCACGATGACGTTTTGGACGTGATTGGCGATGCTGACAAAACCGGCAAAGCGGTGGGCAAAGATCGCGATGCGGGCAAGGCGACTTTCGTGTCTTTGCTGGGTTTAGAGGCCGCGCAAAAGCGTGCCGAAGACTTGGTGAATGAGGCATGTGAGGCAATAAGCCCTTACGGAAATCGAGCAGAAACCTTGCGTGATATCGCACGTTTCGTTATTTCCCGCGAAACCTAAGAAAGATAACGCGCCATGTCCGATCTTCCTGACACGCCAACGCTTGATCGCATTTCGACCCCTGCGGATCTCAAAGTCTTGTCCGACACGGAGCTGAAACGCTTGGCAGGTGAGTTGCGCGCTGAAACCATTTCGGCTGTGTCTGAGACGGGCGGGCACTTGGGCGCGGGGCTTGGCGTTGTTGAGTTGACCGTGGCGCTGCACGCGGTGTTTGACACCCCTAAAGATCGTTTGATCTGGGATGTGTCGCACCAATGCTACCCGCATAAAATTCTAACGGGCCGTCGTGATCGTATTCGCACCTTGCGCCAAAAGGACGGCTTGTCTGGGTTCACCAAACGCTCTGAAAGCCCTTACGACCCCTTTGGAGCTGCGCACAGTTCCACCTCGATTTCAGCCGCGCTTGGCTTTTCTGTCGCGCGCGATCTTGGCGGTGCGCCTGATCCTGCGTTGGGTGATGGCATTGCTGTCATCGGCGATGGATCGATGTCTGCGGGCATGGCCTTTGAGGCGATGAACAACGCGGGTCATTTGGGCAAGCGTCTGTTTGTGATTTTGAACGACAATGAGATGTCGATTGCGGAACCAGTTGGCGCGCTGTCCAGCTATTTGTCGCGCCTTTACGCGGGTGAGCCGTTCCAAGAACTCAAAGCCGCGGCAAAAGGTGCGGTGTCTTTGTTGCCGCCGCCGTTCCAAGAGGGCGCGAAGCGGGCCAAAGAAATGCTCAAGGGTATGACTGTTGGCGGCACGATGTTCGAAGAGCTCGGCTTTTCCTATGTTGGCCCGATTGATGGCCACGACATGGATCAATTGCTGTCTGTTTTGCGCACGGTTAAAACCCGCGCCACTGGCCCCGTTTTGATCCACGCGATCACGAAAAAGGGCAAAGGCTACGCGCCTGCGGAACGCGCTATCGACAAAGGGCACGCGACTGGGAAGTTTGATGTCCTGACGGGCAAACAGCAAAAAGCCACCCCAAACGCACCGTCTTACACTTCTGTTTTTGCCAAAGCCTTGCTGGCTGAGGCCGCCGCAGACGACAAAATTTGTGCTGTGACAGCTGCGATGCCAGACGGCACGGGACTTAATCTCTTTGCAGAACGCTACGGATCACGCTGCTTTGATGTTGGCATTGCCGAACAACACGGCGTGACATTTTCTGCTGGTCTGGCTGCAGGCGGGATGAAGCCGTTTTGCGCGATGTATTCAACCTTCTTGCAGCGCGGCTATGACCAAGTGGTGCACGATGTTGCGATCCAGCGCTTGCCGGTTCGTTTTGCCATTGATCGCGCCGGTTTGGTCGGCGCGGATGGCGCAACGCATGCGGGGTCTTTTGACACAGCCTTTTTGGCAAACTTGCCAGGGTTTGTGGTCATGGCCGCGGCTGATGAGGCGGAGCTGATGCATATGGTTGCCACAGCGGCAGCGCATGATGAAGGCCCGATTGCCTTTAGATACCCACGCGGCGAAGGCGTTGGCGTGGAGCTTCCTGAACGCGGCACGCCCCTTGAAATTGGCAAAGGGCGCATTGTTCAAAACGGTGCACGTGTTGCGATCTTGTCCTTTGGGACGCGCCTTGATGCGGTTAAAACGGCTTGTGAAAGTCTGGCGCAAAAGGGCATCAAGCCGACCATCGCAGATGCGCGTTTTGCCAAGCCTTTGGACCATGATCTCATTCGCGAACTGGCGGCGAACCACGAAGCCTTGATCACCATTGAAGAAGGTGCCATCGGCGGGTTCGGGTCACATGTTGCCGATTTCCTTGCGAACGAAGGCGTTTTTGATACGGGCCTTAAGTTCAGATCGATGGTGCTGCCTGACACGTTTATTGATCAGTCCAGCCCTGAAGATATGTACGCCACAGCAGGTCTGAACGCCGCTGACATCGAAGCCAAAGTTCTTCATGTTTTAGGTGTCGAAACAATCGCAGCGCACCGCGCCTGATTTAGCTTTCAGCGGCCAAAAGGGCTTTTAGCCCCGATTTGTAATCGGGGTAGGCCAATTCGACGTTCAATTCTGACTTAATCCGGTCATTCGCAACCTTTTTGCTTTCGGCATAAAAGCTGCGCGCCATGGGTGTCATTTGCGCGGTCTCGAAGTCTTGCTCTGGCGGCAGCGGCATCCCAAGCAATTCGGCTGCATAGGCGATCACATCCTCGGGTGGGGCCGCAGCGTTGTCGCACACGTTAAAGATTTGGCTTGATTGCGGCTGGTTGATCGAGGCCAAAAGCACCCGCGCGATGTCTTCGACATGAATGCGCGAAAAGACTTGGTTTGCTTTGATGATGCGACGCGCAGTGCCATTGCGGACCTTGGCGAATGGGCCGCGACCTGGACCGTAAATGCCCGCCAGTCGGAATATCTTCAGGTTAAGCCCCAATTTTTCTGCAACGTCACGCCATTGGGCTTCGGCTGCAACGCGGGCCTTGCCGCGCGCTGTGGCTGGCGTGAGTGGCGATGTTTCATCAACCCAACCGCCACCGTGGTCGCCATAGACGCCCGTCGTCGACAAATAGCCGACCCACTCCAGATTTTGAGCCGCTTCCAAATCTGGCAAATGTGCGTGCAAAAACGGATCGCCCGTTTCGTTTGGGGCTGCAGATACCAACAAATGCGTCGCTGTGGCCAAGTCAGCTGACAAGCTGTCTTGCGGCGTGACGCGCGCGGTCATCCCCAATTGGCGCAAGGCGTCCGCTTTTTCTGCGTTGCGCGTGGTGCCCGTCATGTCCCAGCCCAAAGGTCTGAGCAAATCAGCAAGTGCCGCAGCGGAATATCCGTGTCCGTAAGAAAAAAGATGACCTGACATGATGGGGCGTCCATTTAAAAGGATAACAATACGCGCTGGGCTTGCGTCGCCCGATGAGTTGGTGACAATTGCGAAAGCAAAGGTCAAGATACAAGACCAATTTGATGAATCTAATATTGAAACGGAGTTGCAGTGGTGATGTCTGATACAGGGCTAGAAATTGAAACACCGCCAGCACAGGCGCCAGAGTTGTTTTCCGATGCTGCGGCGGCTGTGCAAAGGCTTGAAGAACTTTACACCGAAGCGACGCAGTTTTTGACCGAGCATTTTTCATTGGTCGCAGGCGGCAGCAAACCCAAATCTCGGTATCGGGCGTTCTACCCCGAAATTCGTATCACTGTGCGGTCGCATGCTGCAACGGACAGTCGTTTGTCGTTTGGGCACGTGTCAAAACCCGGTGTGTATTCGACCACTGTGACCCGCCCTGATTTGTTTCGCAATTACCTGACCTTTCAGATCCAGCAGTTGATTGAAAACCACGATATCAAAGTGGAAATCGGCCCTTCAAGCACGCCGCTGCCCGTGCACTTTGCCGTGGCCAGCGATGACAGTGTGACTGTGCCGCAAGAAGGCGTGATGGACTATCCGCTGCGCGACGTTTTTGACGTGCCGGACTTGGCGACGACACACGACAATATCGTGAATGGCATTGCGATGACCTATGAAGACGGGTCAGAACCACTTGCCCCCTTTACGGCGCAGCGCGTCGATTATTCGTTGGCGCGATTGGCGCATTATACTGCCACCGATGCGGATCATTTCCAAAATCACGTGCTGTTCACAAACTACCAATTCTATGTCGCCGAATTCGAAGCCTATGCGCGTGAACAACTGGCGGATCCTTCGAGCGGCTACACAAGTTTTGTGAGCACTGGGAACGTCGAAATCACGGACGCCGAGACGCCGATTGATCCCGTGAACAAGATGCCGCAAATGCCGACCTATCACTTGAAACGCGCTGATGGCTCTGGTGTGACTTTGGTCAATATCGGCGTGGGGCCATCGAATGCTAAGACCGCCACGGACCACATTGCGGTGCTGCGTCCACATGCGTGGGTTATGGTCGGGCATTGTGCGGGGCTGCGCAATTCTCAGCGTTTGGGGGACTTTGTTTTGGCGCATGCTTATCTGCGCGAAGATCATGTCTTGGACGCAGACTTGCCCGTTTGGGTACCGATTCCTGCGCTGGCTGAAATTCAAACATCGCTCGAAACCGCCGTTGCCCAAGTCACACAGCTTGAAGGCTATGAGCTTAAACGGATCATGCGCACGGGCACGGTCGCGACGATCGACAATCGCAACTGGGAACTGCGGGATCAATCCGGTCCCGTACAACGTTTGTCACAGTCGCGCGCCATTGGGCTTGATATGGAAAGCGCCACAATCGCGGCAAACGGGTTCCGGTTTCGGGTGCCTTACGGGACGCTTTTGTGTGTCTCAGACAAGCCTCTGCACGGCGAATTAAAGCTGCCGGGCATGGCGTCTGACTTCTATAAAAGCCAAGTTGCGCGGCATTTGTTGATCGGTATTCGCGCGATGGAGACGTTGCGAGAAATGCCGATTGAACGGATTCACAGTCGCAAATTACGCTCATTTGAGGAAACTGCCTTCCTATAAAGCGGAATTTCGCCACAAAACCTGCTAAAAATGCACGGTTTCACACACTAACCGTTGTGTGACACCACTATATTCGCATAGAAATGGCCAATACCCCCTAATCCAAGGGGGAAACGAGGAGATACAGACAATGTCGAAACCAATGACAAAAACCCAGCTTGTTGCTGCTTTGGCAGAAGAACTGGGCGCAGACAAAAAAACAGCTGGCGCAGCTCTTGAAGCCGTAACAGCAATCATCACACGCGAAGTTTCGGCTGGCGGCGCTGTGACCCTTCCAGGCGTTGGCAAAATCTACTGCCGCGAACGTCCTGCACGCATGGTTCGCAACCCACAGACTGGCGAGCAAATGCCAAAAGACGCGGACAAAGTTGTCAAAATGACAATTGCAAAAGCGCTTAAAGACAGCGTGAACGAGTAAGCTCGACGCACTTAATATTGAAAGGGTCGTGCAATTGCGCGGCCCTTTTTAGTTTTGGCCAAAGGGGTCTGGGCTGTGGATATCAAAGCAATCGTGATGGGCGTGGCCTTTGTGGTCATGTGGTCATCAGCCTTTACATCGGCGCGGATCATCGTTGCGGATGCGCCGGCCCTGGCCGCCTTGTCCGTGCGCTTTTTGCTGTCAGGGATTGTGGGCGTTGGCTTGGCGCGCGCACTTGGGCAGTCGTGGGTTTTCACAGGCAGACAGTGGCGCGCGATCGTGATTTTCGGCTTGTGCCAAAACGTGGCCTACCTTGGATTGTATTTTCTGGCTATGCGTTCGGTGGAGGCGTCCTTGGCCTCGGTTCTGGCCTCATCCATGCCCTTGGTTGTCGCCTTGCTGTCGACCATATTTTTGCGAGAATTGCCGCGTCCCGTCGCGGTGCTTGGACTGGTGATCGGGTTCCTTGGCGTGTTGTTGATCATGGGCACGCGCCTGTCCTCTGGAAGCGATCTTGTCGGTGTCTTCATGTGTGTCGTCGGGACGGTCGCGCTTGCAGTTGCCACGCTTGCTGTGCGTTCTGTTGGGGCAGGGGCCAACGTGTTGATGGTGGTCGGCCTGCAAAGTTTGATCGGCAGCGCTGTGTTGGCGCTGCTGTCACCGCTGGTTGATACCTACACGCTGAACCTGTCGAAAAACCTCGTTTTTGCCATGCTGTACACGACGTTTGTGCCTGGGCTTCTTGCGACATGGATTTGGTTCAAGTTGGTGGAACGCATTGGCACCATCAAAGGCGCCGCGTTTCACTTTTTGAACCCGTTTTTTGGTGTGGCCATTGCGGCCTTGATGCTTGGCGAACACGCGAACGGCTGGGACATCGTCGGCGTGGCGACGATTATGATCGGTATCTTAGCGGTTCAGTTGTCGAAGGCGTGAGCTTAGTCGCCGAAAACACCCAAAGGCGCTTCGCCGTTTTGGCCACGATGCAACAAGATGTGGTCCAAAATCACGCAGGCCATCATGGCTTCGCCGACCGGAACAGCACGAATGCCAACACATGGATCGTGACGCCCTTTGGTGATCAAATCGGTGTCTTGGCCGGATTTGGTGATGGTCTGGCGTGATGTAAGGATCGAGCTTGTCGGTTTGACCGCAAAGCGCACGACCAAATCTTGACCCGTTGAAATGCCACCAAGGATGCCACCTGCGTGGTTGGACATGTAGCGCGGGCCATCATTGCCCATCCGAATCTCGTCGGCATTTTCTTCGCCGGTAAGTTTTGCGGCGTTCATGCCTTCGCCAATTTCGACGCCTTTAACGGCGTTGATAGACATCATGGCAGCGGCCAGATCCGTATCAATCTTGGCATAGATCGGCGCGCCAAGCCCTGCAGGCGCACCAGAGGCCACAACTTCGACCACCGCACCAACCGAAGAGCCGGATTTGCGGATGTCGTCCAAGTAAGCAGCCCAGTTTTTGGCTGTGATGGCGCTGGGCACCCAAAATGGGTTGTTGTCGATCTCGGCCATATCGCGTTCGCCGATAATACCGTTTGGCCCGATTTGGGTCATGTAGCCTTTGATCTCAAGACCAGGTGCAAGTTTGGCAAGAGCTGCGCGGGCAATACCACCAGCAGCCACGCGGGCCGCCGTTTCGCGTGCAGAAGACCGTCCGCCACCGCGATAGTCGCGAATGCCGTATTTTTGGAAATAGGTGATGTCTGCATGTCCAGGGCGGAACTTTTCGGCGATATCGCCGTAGTCTTTGGAGCGCTGATCCGTATTGCGAATCATCAACTGAATGGGCGTGCCTGTGGTTTTGCCTTCAAACACACCGGACAGGATTTCGACCTGATCGGGTTCGCGGCGCTGAGTGGTGTACTTAGACGTGCCCGGTTTGCGCTTATCCAGCCACACTTGCAGCATCTCTTCGGTCAACTCGACACCGGGTGGGCACCCGTCAACAGTCGCGCCAAGCGCGGGTCCGTGGCTTTCGCCCCAAGTGGTGAAACGGAAAAGGTGGCCGAATGTGTTGATGCTCATGCTGTGCTCCTAGATCGTCTGTTGGTTTAACGGGTGTTTGCCCCAACGAAAAGGGGGCTGTGCGTCTTGGGCTTGTGCTTTGTGCATTTGACGCTAAATTGCGCCCTACCTCGGGGTGCCACCACATGTGGCTGAGATGCGTAATGCGGACCCGTAGAACCTGAACCGGCTAACACCGGCGGAGGGAAGGTATTCGCTTTTACAATGCGACCTTTTTCTTCGCCCATTTTTGAATGGAGCGAGCTATGAAATATAGCCTCACACTTGCAGCCTCACTTTTGGCAACGTCAGCTTTTGCTGATCCTTTGACGATTTACGCACCTGATTACTTTGGATCCGAATGGGGTCCAGGCCCAGCGATCAAAGCTGCGTTTGAAGAAACATGCGATTGTGAAATCGAATATGTAACGGGTGATTTGCTGCCACGCCTTTTGTTGGAAGGCGAACGCACGAACGCTGACGTTGCGATTGGTTTTAACTCGGATGTCACCAAAAAGGCGCGCGAATCTGGCTTGTTCGTGCCGCACAACGTCGACACCTCGCCGCTGACGTTGCCGCTTGATTGGAACGATGACACCTTCTTGCCGTTCAACTGGGGCTACACCGCCTTTGTGTACGACAATACCAAAATCGCCAATCCGCCTAAGAGCTTTGCCGAATTGGTCAACAGCGATGCGGACCTGAAGATCGCAATCCAAGATCCTCGCACGTCCATTTCCGGTCTTGCGTTGGTGCTTTGGGGCAAACAAGTGTTTGGCGATGACGCAGAAGCGGCATGGGGCAAGTTCGCGCCAAAAGTGACCACGGTCACCAAAGGCTGGTCCGAAGCATATGGCATGTTTACAGACGGCGAAGTGGACATGGTTTTGTCTTACACAACCTCGCCCGCGTACCACATCATTGCCGAAGAAGATCAGACCAAGTCGGCTGCTTTGTTTGATGAAGGTCACTACTTTATGGTCGAATTGGCCGCTAAGTTGAAAACAACAGATCAGCCTGAATTGGCGGATCAGTTCATGGCGTTCATCATGGATGAAAAATTCCAAAAGCTGATCCCAACTGCCAACTGGTCATACCCTGCGGCCTTGCCAGTGGATCAGTGGCCAGCTGAGTTTTCGCAGTTGAACTACCCTGAAAAGGCCATCTTTTTGAATGAAGATGAAGCAGCGGCGCTTCGGGATGAGGCAATCGCTGAATGGCGCGCCGGTTTCTCGCAGTAAGCCCATGGCCGGGGCTGATCGTCGCCGCTTTGGTGGCGTTTTTCAGCCTCGGCACTTTGGTTGCTGTCGCCTTGCGCGCCGAGTCTTTCGGCGCGCTTGATCGGTTCGACCTTGCCGCTGTGCGCTTTACCATTGTGCAAGCGATATGGTCCGCCGTGTTGTCTGTCGGTCTCGCTGTTCCCGTTGCGCGCGCCTTGGCGCGGCGGTCTTTTTGGGGGCGACGCGCGCTTGTCACGCTGCTGGGCGCGCCATTTATTTTGCCCGTAATCGTCGCCATTTTGGGGCTCACGGCGGTGTTCGGGCGCTCTGGCATTGTGGCTTACGGCCTAAGCTTGGCCGGATTAGAGCCTATTTCCATCTACGGTTTTCACGGCGTGCTCTTGGCGCATGTTTTTTTCAACCTGCCTTTGGCGACGCGGTTGCTGTTGCATGGGTGGGGATCTGTACCGGCGGAGCAGTTTCGACTGGCCTCCGCGCTGGATTTCGCGCCGCGTGACGTGTTTTGGCACATCGAATGGCCGATGCTGCGCAGTCTTGTTCCCGGTATTCTTGCGATCATCTTTTTGATTTGCACCACGAGTTTCGCGGTGGCGCTGACCTTTGGTGGCGGACCAGATGCGACGACTGTGGAATTGGCCATTTATCAGGCGTTTAAGTTTGACTTTAATGTGGGCAAAGCCGCGCTTTTGGCGGGGGTTCAATTTGCCATCTGCGGCGTGGCCGCTTTGGGTTCGCTTTGGTTCACGCTTCCACAAGCGGTGACGGGCGGGCAAGACCGCGTGGTGCACCGATTTGACACCCGTGGCATCGCGTCGAAATGTCTGGATACGCTGTGGATTAGCGTTGCGGCATTGTTTTTGATCGTGCCGCTGGTTGCGATTTTCATGCAAGGCGCGCCAAGCCTGATGTCCTTGCCGCAATCGGTGTGGATGTCTGCGCTGCGGTCTTTGATCACGGCTCTTGGGTCGGCGGGTCTGTCAGTTGTGTTCGCTGTGTCCTTAGCGCTTGCTGCCCTGCGGTGGCGGTGGTTGGAGGGCGTCGGCATGATGAGCGTCGCTGCATCGCCTTTGGTGATGGGCACGGGCTTGTTCATCATGGTGTTTCCCTTTGTGGACCCTGCGACGATCGCATTGCTTGTGACGGCTTTGGTCAATGCCGTGATGTCTTTGCCGTTTGTGTTGCGCTCGATCGCGCCTGCGGTGCGCGCAAGCGAGCGCCGATTTGGCCCCCTGTCTGACAGTCTTGGCATGACGGGATGGGCGCGGTTCAACTTGATGATTCTGCCGCGTATTCGCGCACCGCTTGGGTTTTCGGCGGGCTTGGCGGCCGCGCTGTCCATGGGGGATTTGGGCGTCGTGACGTTGTTTGCGCGCCCAGATGGTGCGACGTTGCCGTTGCAAATCTACCGATTGATGGGCGCTTATCGGATGGACCAAGCGATGGGCGCGGCCCTGTTGCTTTTGTTGGTCAGTCTTGGATTGTTTTATCTGTTCGACAGAGGAGGGCGTGGAAATGTTAAGCTTTGAACGCGTTGAGATCACCTATGACGACTTTACGTTGCGCGCTGACTTTTCTATTGAAGCAGGCAAGCGGGTCGCAGTTTTAGGGCCTTCGGGGGCTGGCAAAAGCACGCTTTTGGCCGCGCTTGGTGGGTATATTGCGCTGTCGCGCGGTGCCATTCAGTGGGATGGGGCAGCGATCGAGGCCCTGTTGCCAAGCCAGCGCCCGATTTCCAACGTGTTTCAAGACAACAATCTGTTCACGCATATGACCGCCGCGCAGAACGTGGGTCTGGGGCTGAAGCCCAGCCTTCGCCTGTCTGCGGCTGAGCAAGAGCAGGTCGCAACTGCGCTGGCCACTGTTGGTTTGGACGGGCTTGGCGACCGCTTACCTGCCGCGCTTTCAGGCGGGCAGCAAAGCCGTGTGGCGCTTGCGCGTCTGCTGGTGCAGCAAAAGCCTTTGGTGCTGCTGGATGAGCCGTTTTCGGCGCTTGGGCCTGCGATGCGGATGGAGATGGTGGATCTGACACGGGATGTGGGCACACGCCTTGGGGCGACGCTGATCATGGTGAGCCATGACATCAAAGATGTTGAGCGGTTTGCGGATGAGGTTGTCTGGGTGCAAGCCGGCATGTGTCATGCGCCCAAGGCGTTGGATGTGTTTTTAAGCGATCCGCCTGCGGGGTTCACCGCATACGTTGGAGAGTAGATGCAAAAAAGGCGCCCCATTGGAGCGCCTTTTCTTTTGGTGTCGATCTGAATTTACAGGTCGAATTTTTTGCCTTTGTGCGGTGCCCACAATTTCTTGTTTGTGAGGTACAGCAATACAGTCATCAAGAAGAGCAATGTCACCGCAACGAAGCCAGCTTGTTTGCGGGCCATCATTTTTGGCTCAGCTGTCCACATCAAGAATGCCGCAAGATCTTCGGCTTCGTGGTGCAACTCATTTGAGTGACCGTCTGCGAATTCAACGTCTTCACCGTAAAGCGGGGGCGCCATAGCGATCCAGCCACCAGGGAAGGCAGTGTTTTCGTAGAATGTTACGCCAGCCTGTTCCTTTTCCTCGCCAGTGTATCCAGTGAGGATAGAGGCGATGTACTCAGGGCCACCAATGCCGTTGAACAGTTGGCTAAGGCCAGTGCCCATAGGACCATGGAACCCTGCACGCGCTTTTGCCATCAAAGACAAGTCAGGCGCGTTTGACAGGGACGACTCAGGGAAGTGATCAGACGGTTTGCGAGGACGGTCGTCGTCCAACTCTGCGTCAAAGATGTCAAGTTGAGCGGAGTATGCACGCACTTGGTCTTCAGGCAGGTGTGGACCACCTTCGTCAGCCAAGGTGCGCAAAGGCACGTGCTTGAGGCCGTGACAGGCAGAACACACTTCGGTGTAGATCTGAAGGCCGCGCTGAAGTTGGTTTTCATCGAATTTGCCAAAAGGACCTTCGAACGAAAAGTCGACATCATGCACGTGGCCAGCGCCACCGGCTGCCATGGCTGCACCGGCGCCAAGCGCCAATGCTGTCACTGCGGAGAGAGTAAGTTTCTTAAACATAGTTCCTAAGTCCTTTCTCACTCTGCCGAGTCTTTGGCAGCGCCAGGATAGTGAGCAACGAAGTCGTCTTCGATGGTCGCCGGTGTTGGGAGTGGTTTCTCGAATACGCCAAGCAGTGGCAAGATTACCAAGAAGTAGGCGAACCAGTATGTCGCGCCGATCAAAGAGATCCAGTCATGTGGGAACTCAGTGTCACGCGCGCCAACCCACATCAAAACGATGAAGTCTACGCAGAGTAGCAAGAACCACCATTTGAACATCGGGCGGTATTTGCCGGAACGTACAGAGGATGTGTCGAGCCAAGGCGCGAGGGCCATAACAAAGATCGCACCAAACATCGCCAGAACACCAAAGAACTTCGCGTCCACGATGCCCGCGGTGATGAAGGAAACGAACTGAACCGCCCAAACATCAGCCGTGAAGGCACGCAAGATCGCGTAGAACGGCAAGTAGTACCATTCAGGAACAATGTGCGCAGGTGTCGCGAGAGGGTTCGCAGGGATGTAGTTGTCAGGGTGGCCAAGGTAGTTTGGCATAAAGCCAACAACAGCAAAGAAGACAACAAGCACAACACCGAGAGCAAAGAGATCTTTGATCACGAAGTATGGCCAGAACGGCAATGTGTCTTTCTTAGCTTCTTTGACAGAGCCGCGACGTACTTCAACACCAGTTGGGTTGTTGTTGCCTGTGTGGTGGAAAGCCCAGATGTGAACAATCACAAGGCCAGCAATCACGAATGGCAGCAAGTAGTGCAATGAGAAGAAGCGGTTCAGCGTGGCGTTGTCCACAGCAGGTCCGCCCAAAAGCCATGTTTGCAAGGCTTCACCAACGAATGGGATCGCGCCGAACAGGCCGGTGATCACGGTCGCACCCCAGAAGGACATTTGACCCCAAGGCAAAACGTAGCCCAAGAAACCAGTTGCCATCATCAAAAGGTAGATGAGCATGCCGATGATCCATGTGATCTCGCGTGGGGCTTTATATGAGCCATAGTAGAGACCGCGGAAAATGTGCAGATACACAGCGATAAAGAACAATGACGCGCCGTTTGCGTGCAAGTAACGCAGCATATGGCCGCCGTTCACGTCGCGCATAATGTGTTCAACAGAGGCAAAGGCCAAGTCGACATGCGGCGTGTAGTGCATCACCAGAACAATACCGGTGACAATTTGCAAAACCAGACAGAACGCGAGGACAATACCCCAGATCCACATCCAGTTGAGGTTTTTAGGTGTCGGCGCAGTGAGCGTCGAATGAACAAGGCCGATAATAGGAAGGCGGCCATTGACCCACTTTTCGATACCAGTTTTTGGTTCGTAGTGGTCGTGCGGAATACCAGACATCAGTTTCTCCCTCAGCCCAAGACGATTTCAGTGTCGCCATCGAAGGCAGCTACTGGAACAGGCAGGTTGCGTGGAGCTGGGCCTTTGCGGATACGGCCAGCTGTATCGTAGTGAGATCCGTGACATGGGCAGAACCAGCCGCCAAAGTCGCCAGCGCCGTCGCCGAGTGGCACACAGCCAAGGTGCGTACATACGCCAATCATCACCAACCATTCGCCGTTTTCGTCCAGCGCGCGGTTCGCATCAGATGCGTCTGCGCCAGCAGCAAGGTTGTCGTTCTCTGCGCCTGCATCAATCAACGCGGACATTTCCACGCCGCGTGCGGCGTCGATTTCGTCTTGCGTGCGGCGACGAATAAACACGGGCTTGCCGCGCCATTTGACAGTCAGCTGCGTGCCAACGGCAACGTCACTGATGTCGACGCGGATAGAAGCAAGCGCTTTCACATCCGCTGAAGGGTTCATTTGGTTGACCAGCGGCCATACTGCGGCACCGGTCGCAACTGCACCAGCGCCAGCTGTGGCGTAGTACAAGAAATCGCGGCGGTTGCCTTCGTGTTCGTCTGCGTGGGACACGAGCAATTCTCCATTGTCTCAAGCCGGTCATCCGGCCAATGCATAAGAAGGCGACGGTTTCCCGCTGCCCTGCTGAGGCGCTTTTAGCGGCGGACAAGCGCCGCGTCCAGCGTGCATTACGTCGCAAGTGGGGCGCGTTGTCGCGGGGGCACAGTTTGCGCCCTTGTAATGCAAAGGTGAATTGCCAATATGATGCCAAATACGGTATCCTCTTCGTTAAATTCTCAAACCATTTGTTATAAATTGGATGATTCCATGCCCAAATTGCTTCCTGCGCCCTTCTTGGCAGCCGCTCTCGCGTTTTCCCCAATCTTGGCTCAGGCTGATACAGAGGTGTCATTTTACGGCGGCTATCAAACAGCGCCGCATTCGGTGGTCTCGGGCAATGATCCAGAGGCGACGTGGTCAGGCGAATTCACAGCGGCTTGGGAAGGCAAAAGCACTGCGATGCCACCATATTATGGGCTTCGCGCGACTCGCTGGCGTTCAGACAACTGGGGGTGGGGCGGTGAGTTCACCCACGCCAAAGTCTATGCCGATGACACAACACTGATCGACAACGGGTATGATCGCTTCGAGTTTACCGATGGCTTGAATATCATAACAGTCAACGCCATGCGTCGCTGGCCAGGCAAATGGGGCGATAAATTTACGCCTTACGTTGGTGCTGGGATTGGCTTTGCCATGCCGCATGTCGACATTCAGGCAGCTGAAGGCGCGCATACCTTTGGGTACCAAGTCACCGGTCCTGCGGTGCGTGCCCTTGCCGGTGTGCGCTATGAGGTGAATGACAGATGGGCAACGTTTACCGAGTATCAGGGCACATATTCTATGAATAAGGTCGATCTTGAAAACGGCGGCTCTATCGAGACCAATGTGATTACCAACGCGTTGAACGTCGGCATCAGCTATTCGTTCTAGGTCTCACTGCGATTCGCATCTGGAAAATAGATACTCGGATCGCCGACCTGCCAACGCGGATACTTTTGCATAATATTGGCAAACTGATCTGACGCCAAAAAACGCTCCAACCAAGATTTTACGCCTGACCACGGCTGCGCATCGAACCATGCGCGGTCGACGTTCGCGTATTGGCGCACAAAGGTGATGGTCGCCATATCCGCCAAACAGGGTGTGTCACCAAACAACCAATCATGATGGCAAAGCTGAGCATCCACAGTCATCAAAATATCGCGCGCAGTGTCACGTTCTTCGGTGGCATCAACATCGTCATAACGCGTCGCATATTTGTAGCGATCCAGCGCCGACTTAAACGGACCTTCAATCTGCGCGATCCAATCGTTCCCCGCAGTAGGCATGTCCAACCACCCCGCAGGGTCGTTCTGCGCCAAAGCCCAATCCATGATGTCGCGACTTTCATCAATGACGCGATCGCCCAACCACAAAACAGGCACTGTGCCTTTGGGGGAAATCTCAAGCATGTGATCTGGCTTGTCGCGCAAAATAATCTCGCGCACCTCCACCGTTAATCCCGCACTCACAAGCGCCAAACGAGCGCGCATGGCATAGGGGCACCGGCGAAAATTATACAGAATCGGTGTGTCTAACGCTTCGGTCATGCGATCAACTGCGTGCCCTTGAGGCCCAAAATCTTCGCCGTGATCAATTTGCCCTCAACCTGCGGCGCATCGAAATGCACTTCGGTGAATTGTTCCGTGCGACCCATGTGTTCGTTTTCCATCAAAATATGATGCGTGCGTCCGACTTGCGCCTGCAAATGGTTTTGCACCTGCGCATCCCCCGCCGCGCGCAAACGTGCCGCGCGCTCTTTGATGATGTTGCCATTCACCTGCGTCGGAATCTTCGCGGCAGGTGTGCCCTCGCGCTTGGAATAGGGGAACACATGCAACCACGTCAGATCGCAATCGGTCACAAGTTTCAGCGAGTTCTCGAAATGCGCATCCGTTTCGGTCGGAAACCCTGCAATAATATCTGCGCCATACGTCATGTCAGGCCGCAGCTTTTTCGCGTCCTCACAAAACTTAATCGCATCATCGCGCAAATGGCGGCGTGCCATGCGTTTGAGAATCAGATCATCCCCGTGCTGCAACGACAAATGCAAATGCGGCATCAACCGCATCTCTGTCGCGATCGCTTCCATCAGCGCATCATCCGCCTCAATCGAATCAATCGACGAAATCCGCAAACGCGGCAAATCCGGCACCAGCTTCAAAATCCGCATGACCAAATCGCCCAAACGCGGCTCAGCGGGCAAATCAGCGCCCCAAGACGTCAGATCGACACCCGTCAACACGACCTCATTATAGCCCTTGTCCACCAAGCGTTTGATCTGATCGACCACCACGCCCGCAGGCACAGACCGCGAATTGCCGCGACCATAAGGAATAATGCAAAACGTACAGCGATGATCACAGCCGTTTTGCACCTGCACATAGGCGCGCGACCGCGTGCCAAACCCGTCAATCAAATGCCCAGCAGTTTCGGTAACCGACATAATGTCGTCCACTTGCACGCGTTCAGTGTCGCCAATGAAATTCGGCCCCATCGCGTTCCAAGTGTCGGCTTGCATTTTTTCGGTGTTGCCGATCACCACATCGACCTCATCCATGCCAGAAAATGTCGCGGGTTCGGTTTGCGCCGCACAGCCCGTGACAATGATCTTCGCCTCAGGATTTTCGCGCCGCAACTTGCGAATCTCTTGGCGTGCTTTGCGCACAGCTTCGGCCGTCACCGCACAAGTGTTGACGACAACCGCATCCTGCACCCCCGCACTGGCCGCAAGCTCTTTCATCGCTTCGGTTTCATAGGCGTTCAAGCG
This sequence comes from Pacificibacter sp., assembly GCF_039769035.1. Taxonomy (NCBI): domain Bacteria; kingdom Pseudomonadati; phylum Pseudomonadota; class Alphaproteobacteria; order Rhodobacterales; family Roseobacteraceae; genus Pacificibacter; species Pacificibacter sp. Next base: position 1,570 of record NZ_JBDMZG010000007.1, on the reverse strand, counting down.
ACAGCCCAAGGTCGCAAAGACGGGTGCCTTAGCTGCCATTAGATTTGCTCCAAAAAGGATGCATCAAACTCAGCAGAAAATACCAAAGACGTCGGCCCAGTCATCCAAACACCATCGTCGCGCCATTCCAGCGTCAGCCATCCACCGTCTACTTCCATACGCGCTTTCTTATCCGTCAGCCCGCGCAAAGAGGCCGCGACCAAAGTCGCACAAGCACCCGAACCACAAGCAAGCGTGATGCCCGCCCCGCGTTCCCAAACCCGCATGCGAATTTCGTCGCGGCTGCGTACTTGGGCAAACTCAACGTTTGTGCGTTCTGGGAACAAAGGGTCATATTCAACCGCCTTGCCCTGCACCGGCAGATCCACCGACGTTATGTCATCCACAAAAAACACCGCATGCGGATTGCCCATACCCACAGCCACCGGATCACCCGCCAAAGGCAGGTGTTCAACGTCGACGTTCTGTGCGAGCGGAACCTCTGCCCAGTCCAAAATGGGGTGCCCCATGTTTACAGACACCTCATCGCCGGCGCGCACGGCCTGCAAAACGCCACGCTCCGTGCGGATCGTGACAGCATCTTTGCCAGTTTCATCAATCAGCAAGCGCCCGACACAGCGCGTGGCATTGCCACACGCGCCCGCGCGCGACCCGTCACTGTTCCAAAAATCCAAATCAATGTCGGCAGACTCTGAATCACGAATCTCTGCAAGTTGATCAAATCCAACGCCGCGGTGACGATCGCCAATCGCTTTCGCTAAGGCAGGCGTGATCTGCGCTTCGCGCCCGCGCGAGTCGATAATGACGAAATCATTGCCAAGCCCATGCATTTTAAGGAAAGAAACCTTGGTTTCATGGGGGCGGAGGGTGTTTTGATCACTGTTCATAAAAGGGCATATAAACCTTGATGACATCTTTTAAAAGATATTCTCAGTTTTGTGCTTGACGCTCCCCGTGTGCGACTGTAAATCCGCCCCACCACTAAGAAGTGGGCCCTTAGCTCAGCCGGTAGAGCAACTGACTTTTAATCAGTAGGTCGATGGTTCGAACCCATCAGGGCTCACCATTTCTTCTCTCGACAGTCTTTGTTGTTACGAAAGAAATGGTGCTGGTTCGAAACACCCACATGCCATTTTCACTTTTATAAAATGAAACGGATGCCCAAAGTTTGTTTGGGTTAAAGCTTCGGTCATGACACCTGCGTCTCAAAAATACGCCACAAGACATAGCGGCTTGATCGAACTTAGTTTGTAAGCAATGCGCTGAAGGCTTCCCGCGCGGATGCGCTATGATCCAATAGCGCTTGGGCCGTCGATAGAGAGGCTTCATCCGATGCAAAGTCGTCGGAGTCTTGCGTCAACACACCAGCTGCATTTGTGAATTCGTTTGGATCAGCCTTCGCGATATCCGCCCAATTTTCGGCGATGAAATTGGCCGTGTTTGCCTGATCGGGTTGTTGCGCGGCCTTGAACTCTTTCGCGGCCATTTCTGGCATATCCATTTTCAAATAAAGGTCAGCCCGCATTTCAACGGCGTCTTGCGTTTCAAGGCCCACGAGATACGCCAACGC
>NZ_JBDMZG010000022.1:0-32798 GCF_039769035.1 Pacificibacter sp. | reverse complement strand
ATTTGACGGCCTTGCAATTTGACACGCAGCTTCAGGCCCGTGTTGCAGCCCGCGATTTGCCAGATGTTTTGATTTATGACCAATCCAGCATGGCGTCCTACGCGCAAAACGGTTGGATCAAACCCATCAAAGTGACAGACTTGGCGGGTTACGACGAAGTGTCAGATATCTCTTGGAATTCCGTCAAAGTGGCTGATGGCACAAGCTACGGTGTGCCGTTCAGTCAGCATGCTCAGGTGACATTTGTCCGCAAAGACTGGCGCGAGAAAATGGGCTTTGATGTGCCAAAAACCCACGAAGACCTGATTGAATTGGCCACAGCCTTTGCGACGGGCGACCCTGATGGCAACGGCGTTGACGGCGATACGTTTGGTATGGCTGTTCCAGGCACCACCAACCGCGGGTTCTTTGCGTGGTGGATGTTCTCTTACCTCGCTCAACAAGGCGCGCATTACGTTGAAGGCGGCGAAGGCAAATACGAGGTTACAATCAACAACGAGGCCGGCAAAAAGGCCGTGAATTGGCTCTATGACGCGTTCTGTGGTGATCCAAACTTGGCCCAACCCGGTGCGATGACCAACGCCAGCGCCACGCCATTCTTTGCAGAAGGTAAGGCGGGCATCTACCAGACCGGTCCTTACGCGATCCCAAGCTTTGACAGCAAAATCGGCAAAGACAAACTTGAGCTGATCTTGGCGCCAGCAGGCTCTGCAGGCAGCACAACATTGACAGAGCGCACAAGCATCTACTTTGGTGTCACATCGAAATTGCCTGACGCGCAAAAGGCTTTGGCGGAATACTTGATCAGTGCAGAAGGCCAAACCATCGGCATGACAGCGCCCGGTCAACCTGTTGTCCGCTTGCCCGTAAACACCACCTTGAACGGTGCTGAAATCTATGGCGACGATCGTTGGGCGACTGTGGCGACACAGCTTGAAAACTCCCAACTCTTCCCGTCTGACATTGATTTCACAGCAGCCCGTTTGGAAATTGCTGAGAGCTTCCAGACCCTGTTTTCGCAGTGTAACGACGACGTCGATGCGCAACTTGACTTGCTTGCGGGTCGCATTGCCGATGAACTTGACGCAGTGGATGCTTTGAAATGAGCAACACCGGCAGCGTTATAAAAGCGACGGCTGCCAACGCCAAGGGGGGAACGCCCCCGTTGGCGCCACGTCGTGGACGTGTACGGTCGCAGTCTCAGTGGTGGTCAGCTTGGATGTTTCTTGCACCAGCGCTGCTGCTGTTTATTTATTTCAAATTCATTCCCATGGCCCAAGGGATCCGCATGTCTTTCCAAGATGTCAGCCCGTTTTTGGGCAACACTTGGATCGGCTTTGAAAACTATATCGAAGTTTTGACAAATGATCGGTTCCATCAAGCCGTTCGCAATACGATTGTCCTAGGTGCAGGCCAATCCTTTGGCGCGGTCATTGTTGGGTTCATCCTTGCGCTTTTGCTCGAAGGTCCGTCACGGACCTTGTGGTTTGTGCGTACTGCGGTGTTTTTGCCAGTTGTTACGGCCTCGGCCGTGGTTGGTGAAATCTGGCGGATCATCTATTACCCCGCCGCAGACGGTTTTCTAAATAAGGTCATCGGCCTGTTTGGCATTGATCCTATCCGCTATCTCGAAGACACCTCCGTGGCGCTTTATGCTGTTATGACGGTCGGGATCTGGTCCAGCGCGCCATATTATATGGTGATTTTTCTCGCTGGGCTTGCGGGTGTGGACAGATCGCTTTACGAGGCCGCCGCCATCGATGGTGCGCGGATGCGCCACCGGATTCTCTACGTCACAATCCCCGCTTTGCGTCCCGCGATTATGATCGTGTCCATTCTGGCTGCTGTGCGTGCCTTGCGTATTTTTACCGATGTTTGGGTTCTCACTGGAGGGGGCCCCGCAGGCTCTACGCAGGTTTGGATGACGCAAATCTACACCCAAGGGTTTGAGCGCAACAATTTGGGCGTTGCTTCCGTTGCATCGATTTTGCTGCTGATCGCCTCGGTGCTTTTGACCGTGGTCGCGATCTACTTTACGCGCAACAAGGAGGCCAAATAATATGTCTGTTTCCCCCAAACGTCGCCGCCGTCAATCCAGTGTCGAAGGCACATTGGATACGGCATTTGGTTGGGCTGTTGGCGATCAAAAAACACTGCTGGTGCGTGGCATCATGTGCGCGATCCTCTTGTTCGTTTTCGCGGGTCCAATCCTAACGATCATTGTCGGGGCCTTTGATTTCAACACTGATCCGACGGCTTTGACCCTTTGGCCACATAATCCCAGTTTGGAAAACTTCCGTGTGGCAGCAGGGCGAGGAATTTGGGGTTACTTCGGCAATTCTTTGTTCATCGCGGGCTTTGGGTTGTTGATCCAGATTTCTGTGGCTGTCACCGCTGGATACGCTTTGGCGCGCCGCAAATTCTATGGTCAGACTGTTGTCTTAGGCATATTCTTGGCGACCATGATGTTGCCGGAAGAAGTTGTTGCTGTGCCACTGGCTGTCGTCTTGGGAGATCTGCCGTTGCTGGGCATCAGCATTCGCGGGACTATTTTTGCGATCATTCTTCCTGTCGCAGCCTCTGCGTTTTCGATCTTGGTCATGGCGGCATTTATGCGCGACATTCCTGAGGAAATCATCGAAGCCGCGCGCATCGACGGAGCCAGCGAATTCCGCATTCTCGTGCAAGTGATTTTGCCGATGAGTTTGCCCGCTTTGGGCGTGGTTGCGATCTTTGGGTTTAACGGCATTTGAGATCAATATTTACTGCCTTTGGTGGCGGCCAACAGAACCGAAGATTACACGATCACGGTCATTTTGCGCAGCCTGCGGGCGGATGTCGAAGTCGGCACCGGCGCGCTTTTGGCGGGGGCATTCTTGGCGTTGATCCCGAGTTTGATAGTCTATCTTTTGCTGCAAAAATCGCTTGTGCGCGGCATGACCTCTGGTGCGATCAAAGGCTAAAAATCCAAGGCCATCCCCCATGGGGTGGCCCTTCCAGCAGCGCTTTGGCTGCATTCACTCATATAACTCAGATATTAAGTAGGTTCCGATGATACTGGCTACAGTCACCGACGAAGTTTTGCCCGGCCGCTCCGAGGCGTGTTTTCCGCATATTTTTGAAACAGCGCTCAAACAAGGCGTCAGCACCTTTGAAATCCGTATGGTTGAAGCCAAAAGATACCCCATTGTCGAGGCCGACGCTTGGACGCGGATGCGCAAATTTGGTGAGGAATACGGGATCAATTTTACCACCGTGTCTCCGGGCCTGTTCAAAACGGGTCTGAGCCACGATCTGATGTCGATCCATCGCAATCAACTGGCTTCGATGAGCATGGATTTGGCAGAAACGATCGACATTGACGTCTTGGTGACGTTTGGGGTGATGCGTGAGGCCACGGATGGCCCCGACAGCTTTGCCAAGGTCGTGGACATCCTGCGCGATACAGCTGAAAAAGCCGCTGCACGTGGCTTCACTGTGCAGCTTGAAAACTTTCCAGGCTCTTGGGCCGATACCGCCGACAATTGCTTGGCATTGCTCAAAGCGGTTGATCATCCTGCGTTTGCCTATTGTTGGGACGTGGGCAATCTGTATGACGCGGATCAAGAACACTTTTTGGAAGGGTACAAAAAGCTCAAACCCTTTATTCGCAATGTGCATTTGAAGGATGGTCAATACATCGGCGATCACATGGTGTGGCAGCATTTTGGCAAGGGCAAAACCGATGTCAAAGGTCAGATTGAAGCGCTTAAGGCCGATGACTACAAAGGCACTTTGACGGTCGAGGCCAAATGCGAACCACAGATGGACGAAGATTTCCCGACCTCTTTGGAATACTTGCGGTCTTTGCTTTAGGGTGCAAATTTGCTGCTATATTAAAGATGATGAAACAAAAGTGCCGCCAAAACGCTGGCGGCACTTTTTCAATTGCGGTGGTCTTTGCCGGATCAAGCCGCCCTCACTCAAACCTATGTAAATTGTATCTGCGTCTTCATGGCTTGACTGCGATCGGACGCCAGCTTGAACCCGTCTTCTGCGTTGTCGATACCAACGGTGTGGGTGATCAAGGGTTTGACGTCGATCAGACCCTTTTGCATCAGGCTGACACCGGTTTGGAACTCGTCATGAAAGCGGAACGAGCCCTTAAGCGACAGTTCTTTTGCAGTGATGGCCATCATTGGCAAAGACATATCACCGCTCAGCCCCAGTTGCATGATGGTCCCGCCTGGGCGCATGGCGTGAATGCCTGCAGTTAATGCGGGCACTGCGCCGGTGCATTCATACATCACGTCGAAGCTGCCTTTGTCGGCGGTGAACTTGTCCAAACCATTTGGTGTTTTTGCCATGTTGATGGTCTCGTCTGCCCCCACAGCCCATGCCATGTCGAGTGTAAACTCAGACAGATCCGTGGCCACGATCCGGTCGGCCCCTGCGCGGCGGGCGCATAGGATTGACAGAATGCCGATGGGGCCACAGCCTGTCACCAAAACGGATTTTCCAACCAAGTTTCCAGCCCGTCGTGTGGCATGCAAACAAACGGCCAAAGGTTCGGCCATGGCGGCTTCGCCCGCATTTAGGCCATCTGCGACAGCACATTGGCTGGCATCCGCATTGAGAACTTGGCGAAAAGCACCTTGGATATGCGGAAACGGCATGGCAGAGCCGTAAAAGCGCATGTTTAGACACTGATTTTGCGCACCCTCTAAGCAGAATTTGCAGGTATTGCAGGGTCGAGAGGGTGACACCGCCACCAGTTGCCCGACTTGTAGATCGGTCACGCCCGCGCCAAGCGCAGTGATATGTCCGGCCACTTCGTGCCCCAAAACCATCGGTTCGCGCAGCTTGATCGCGCCAAAACCACCGTGATTGTAATAGTGCAAATCAGACCCGCAAATCCCACCCGCTGCCATAGCGATTTGCACCTCTCCTGGGCCAGGCGCAACAACGTCCTGTTCTTCGATACGCAGATCTTTGGGGGCATGTATGACGATCGATTTCATCTAGTTCACCTTGGTCAAAAGAGGTTGATTGGCAAAATGTGCAACAAGATTGTCATGCACCAACTTGCCCATGGCTTTGCGGGTCTCATAGGTGCCAGATCCATGATGAGGTTGAAGCATTACGCTGTCTAGTGCAAGGAAACGTGGGTTCAGATCAGGTTCGCCTTCGAAGACGTCCAGTGCAGCGCCCGCGATGGATTGGTTTTCAAGCGCTGTCAGCAGGGCCTCTTCGTCGATGTTGGCCGCGCGTGAAATGTTGATCACCATTCCGTTTGGCCCCAAAGCTTTAAGCACATCTGCGTTGATGATGTGGCGGGTTTCTGCAGAGGCGGCGAGGGTCACGAACAGAAAATCAGAGTGCTCGGCCAGCGCTGTGGCGTCTTGGATAAAGGTCCAATCCTCTGGCGTGTCTTTTGGCGACGAGGCGCTATAGGCCACATCCATATCAAACGCGGCAAGACGTTTGGCCACGGCATAGCCGATCCGCCCAAGGCCCAAAACGCCAACCTTTTTACCCCAAACGCGAGATTGCAGCGGGTATAGGCCTTTTGAGACCCATGACCCGTCCCGTACCCACTGTGAGGCGCCGATCATGCCGCGAGACTGTGCCAACATCATCGCCACGCCAAGGTCTGCCACGTCATTGGTTAAAACATCAGGCGTGTTGGTGACATGGATGCCGCGCGCTGTGCATGCGGCGACATCAACAGCGTCATAGCCAACGCCGTAAACGGACACGACTTCCAAATTGGGGCAGGCGTCAAACATAGCTTTGTCAGCGCCAAGTTCACCACGCGTGGCGATTCCTTTGATTTTTGGGCCGACTTTGGCCAAAAAGGCAGCCTTGTCTTCGGCTTCGAAATACTTATGCATGGTGAAGGCTGCATCCAGTGGCCCTTGGTCCCATTCAGGGTAGTAGCCAACTTGGAGGATATCTGGTTTTGTCATATTGGTGTCCTAGAGATGTAACTCGGCCCGCTTGCGATCGACTTGTTATCGATAACATATGCGGGCGCATTTGAAGCGTCCAGTTGTAATATTGTATGAATGCCTCTGTTGACATTCTTTGTTATCGATAACATAAAGGTATGAAAATCAAAACCTCTAATAATATGGAACCCGAAAATGAGCACTCAACTGTTTGACCTTACTGGAAAACGCGCCTTGATCACGGGCTCATCACAAGGCATCGGTTTTGCGTTGGCGCGAGGGCTGGCCGCTGCTGGCGCCAGTATTGTGCTCAATGGGCGCGACACAACCAAACTTGAGGCCGCAGCGGACATTCTGCGCGGTGAGGGGGCCAGCGTGGAAACGCTCGCCTTTGATGCAACAGACCATGACGGCGTGCGTGCAGCCGTCGACGGATTTGAGGCTACAACAGGCGCAATTGATATTTTGGTCAACAACGCAGGCATGCAGCACCGCACTGCTTTGGAAGATTTCCCAGCAGACGCATTTGAGCGCTTGTTGCAAACCAATGTCGCTTCGGTGTTTCACGTCGGCCAAGCCTGTGCGCGTCATATGATCAAACGCGGGGCTGGTAAAATCGTCAACATCGCCAGTGTGCAAACCGCGCTCGCGCGTCCGGGTATCGCGCCTTATACGGCGACCAAGGGCGCTGTTGCGAACCTGACAAAAGGCATGGCAACAGATTGGGCGCGCCACGGATTGCAATGTAACGCTTTGGCGCCAGGCTATTTTGACACGCCGCTCAATGCAGCACTTGTTGCCGATCCTGAGTTTTCCGCTTGGCTGGCCAATCGGACACCCGCGCAACGCTGGGGCAATGTCGAAGAACTGGTTGGAGCCTGCATTTTCTTGACGTCTGAAGCCTCGTCCTTTGTAAATGGTACCACAGTCTATGTGGATGGCGGCATCACGGCATCGCTTTGATGCAGCGCTTTATCGTCATGGGCGTGTCTGGATGCGGTAAGTCGTCCATCGGGGCGGGGTTTGCCGCTCAGATCGGCGCTGAGTTCGTGGATGGCGACGATCTGCACCCTGAATCAAATGTCGCCAAAATGAGCGCCGGCACACCATTGAATGATGCGGATCGTGCGCCATGGCTGGCGGCTGTTGGGCAGACGTTTGCATCGGGCGATTTGCCAATGGTGATTGGCTGCTCGGCGCTCAAGCGCAGTTACCGCGACATCATTCGTGACAATGCAGGTGGTCCAGTGGCGTTTCTGTTTTTGGATGGCTCGCGTGAGTTGATCGCCGCGCGTATGGCTGCGCGTGAGGACCACTTTATGCCACCGGCTTTGTTGGACAGTCAGTTTGCAACGCTAGAACGACCCGCCGCCAATGAGAGCGCTGTGCGCGTCAATATTGATCAGTCACCAAAGGACATCGTGGCCGAACTGGTCGCTTATTTTAAGAAGGAAACGATATGACCGTCACTGTCGGTTTGATTGGCGCGGGCGCGATGGGGGGAGCCATCGGCACCCGTCTGGCCCAAACTGGCAATAAAGTGCATGTGTTTGACTTGGACGCTGAGAAAGTCGCTGAACTTGTGGCGCATGGGGCTGTTGCAGCCTCCTCAGCTGCGGCGGCGGCCGCCGCCAGTGACTATGTGATCACCAGCCTGAATGCGGCGCGTATTGTTGATATCGCTGTCTTTGGGGCAGGAGGGGTCGCCGAAGGCGCTAAGCCCGGAACCGTGATCATTGATATGTCGTCAATCGATCCTGAAGCGACCAAAGATCTCGCGGCCAAGGCTAATGACAAAGGCTTGCGCTGGGTTGATGCCCCACTGTCTGGCGGCGCGCCCAAGGCATCGATTGGGGAGCTGACTTTGATGGCTGGCGGTGACGCAAAAGACGTGGCCGATGCGCATAACGTTTTGAAATATGTCGCAAGCAATTACACCCATATGGGACCCGTTGGGGCAGGGCAGACCACAAAGTTGATCAATCAGGTCTTGTGCGGATTGAATTTTTTGGCTGTGGCCGAAGCGACGCAACTGGCCTTGGACGCGGGCGTGGATGCCGCAAAAATACCGGTTGCTTTGAAAGGTGGCCGCGCAGACAGCGCTCTGTTGCAAGAATATATGCCGCGATATGTGGCGAAAGATTATCGTCGCACGGGTCGTATTGATAACATGGTCAAAGACCTGAACGGCGCTCAAGATTTGGCGCGGCGCACCAATACGCCCATGCCGATGACTGCGATTTGTGCCGAAGTTCACCGTTTGCTGACAGCTGCGGGTTTGGGCGGGGAGGACCAAGCGGCCCTGATGGAATATTTCAAAAGACCTGAGGAGGTGTCTATATGATAACACGCTATGCAATATTTGAGGGACAAGTAAACGAGGGGCAAACGGAAGCTTTTCGCGCGGCTGTTTTGGAAGAGCTTTTGCCAAAATGGCAAGCCATGCCGGGTGCGCGCACGGTGCGGGTGACCTTCACCAATGACGCGGACGACGGGGCACCGTCTTTCCCGATGATCATGGAAATTGACTATGATGATATGGATGCTGTGACAGCTGCGCTGGCCTCTCCTGAGCGTACAATCGGTAAAAGTGCCACCGAGGCTTTGTTGCCGCGTTTCTTTACAGGTCGCATCCATCACCACAACACGACCAAAGCTGCGTAAGATGATGCGACCTTGGTTACAAATGTTCCGAGGTCGCGCCCTATACGACAAGTTTAGGTGTTTGATATTGCGCTCTCTCTCTCGTCGAGCACATTGTTTTTAAATTGGATCTGAGGATTTTCGATGAAGCGTAGCCCAACGATGAAAGACGTCGCCCGAGAAGCGGGTGTGTCTGTTATGACCGTGAGCCGCGCGTTTAAAGAAGATGCTTCTGTCGGCGCTGCAACCCGCGAAAAGATCCGCGCGACCGCCGATGCGCTTGGCTACGTGTTTGATGTGTCGGCTGCAAATTTACGCAATCAGCGCAGTGACTTTATCGCGGTTACCATTCCGTCGCTGAACAACGCGAACTTTGCTGCAACTGTGGTGGCCTTGACCAACACGCTCAGTCAAGCGGGCTATCAAGTGCTTTTGGGTCATACGAATTACGATGTGATGCGTGAAGAACAGTTGATCAGTCAGTTTTTGCGCCGTCGCCCAGAAGCGATCATCGTGACGGGCGGTCATCACACTGACAGAGCGCGGCAAATGTTGAAAAACGCGGGCGTGCCTGTAATCGAAACATGGGATTGCCCCAAAGACCCTATCGGTCATGTCGTCGGGTTTTCCAATGCCGACACGATGAATCTGCTTGTTGATCATTTGGTCGCGCAGGGGCGAAAGCGTATTGCCTTTATGGGCGGCGATTCTGAAAGCGATACGCGCGGCCAAGACCGGCGTCGCGGTTTTCAGGATGCCATGCGCCGACATGGGTTGAAATCGGATAGGTTGGTTGGATCTGGTGCGCCACAAAAACCAATGCAAAAAGGGGCCAATGCGATGGCCAAACTGTTGGATCAGTTTCCCGAAACTGACGCGGTGGTTTGCGTGTCAGATTTGGTTGGTTTCGGTGCGCTGTCTGAGTGTCAGCGCCGCGGCATTTCTGTGCCGCAGCAAATCGCGATCGCTGGGTTTGGCGCCTACGACATTGCAGAGGTTTGCGTGCCTACTTTGACCACCATCGACCCCATGCCAACCGAAATTGGGGAAGCTTCTGCAGAGTTGGTTTTGGAACTGTTAAAGTCTTCTGAGGCGGTCACATCCAAATTAATTTCACCAAAGTTGAAGCTCGCACAATCAACATTGTAGCCCTCAAGCGGGCCCGCAGATACATTGTAAAAACACCCTGATCCAGCCGATTGCACACTGCACGATCAAGCCAGCCTAACTTGGAACACATGTGCTTAAAGGCACCTAACGCATTGTTAAACGCCATATGGCACAATGCGCTAGGAGTTATCTTTTAGTATTTGCTCAACAAAAAGCTTTCTACTTGCTCACGCTCATTGGATGAATCTACTCCAAGCAGCACAAGGCCATATAGACGCAAATGGGCGAGATCTGATGTAGAAGATTGCGCAAAAATACACGCGTTATTTGTTGTGCTTGTTGGAACATTGGTGCCCCCGCCTGAAGCAAAGGTCCAAGGTACTCCGTCTACAGCGCCTCTTTCTTCTGCGTAGGTACTTGATGCGCCGCGCCACCAGCTAAATGTATGATCGAGATTGACGGTCGCAGCGCCAAATCCGGCATATCCATTGTTGTGCCTCCAAGACGCGCCAGCTGTACCAACAGAGGCCGACAAGGTTCCTGTTTCCGCCACTCCACCAATGTGCAAAACGCGGTCGACCACATCGTAACTTAAAGGGCGCAACGCTGCGACAACGCTTAATGCCGGATTGGCTGCCAAACCAAACCGCGTATTGGCTTCCATGAAATCATCAACGCCATCGCTTTCGATCCAGTGTCGAACGCCATCTGTGTGATAGCTTGGTTTGCTGGCAGTATTCGTTTGCGACAGATGATATCCGTTTCCACTTTTGTCCAAGATTTTGCCCACAGGGTCACCATCTGAGGTAACCGCAATCGTACCAGCGGCATCTTGAAATAGAGTGCTTAAGTCGCTGGGGTCGTACCAAGCACTTAGGTTGGGCAAATTCGTGGGTTGCCACTGTGACTTACGCGAACCCGTTGCGAGACTGACCGTCTTGAAATCGAAGCCAAGCATTTAAGAAACCTGTAGCGCATGAATGCCACTTGCTGTTGTGCCTGAAGCCAAAATACGGCGGGCGCCAACAGGCAAAATGGAAAAATCACTAACCACAACAGATCGCGTGTTGCCATTTACGGTGACAAAATTGATGCTTCCACCGGTCTCAACATACACAGCAACTGCAACATCAGGAAAATCAACGATATCATTTGGTGTAACGGGCACGATATCTAGAGCTGGTCCAGAAAGAGGCGGCACGCGATTGGCAAAGGGATTAGACATGATGAGGTCCTTTTTAGGTCTAGTTTCTAGGCAAGTTCTGACAGTTGAAGTTTTAGACTTTTATAAGGGACCGTGCGGTGCTTTTACTTTGGAACCTGGTGTGTGAATGATGTAATCACGAACCAAAAACCAATGGCAAAAAGGTTATACCAATGACGGCTTCTAAAGCAGATGTTGCAATCGTCCATGATTGGTTGCCAGTTTTGGCGGGCGGTGAAAAAGTTGTACAGCAAATGGTACAAACGTTTCCCAATGCCTCAATCTACACCTTATTCGACTTCCTATCTGAAGAAGATCGCGCCCAGTTGTCCCAAGGACGACCTATTACGGTGAGCCGCCTCAACCAATTGCCTGGCGTGCAAAAATACTATCGCTATCTTTTGTTATCCTGTACGCGCGCCATCGAAGAGTTTGATGTCACGGAGCACGAAGTCGTTCTCAGTTCCTCAGCGGCGCTTGCCAAAGGGGTTCTCACATCTCCTGATCAACAACATTTCGCATATGTGCATAGCCCCGCGCGATACGCTTGGGATTTGACGCACGAGTATATCAACGGGATCGATGGGATCGCGGCAGCCGTGAAAAAGGCCGTTGCGCGCAGAATGATGCATAAATTTCGCCTTTGGGATATGCGCACAGCCCCTTCAGTTGATCACTTCATTGCCAACTCAGAATTCATCAAAAAACGCATCTGGAAAGTCTATCGCCGAGACGCCGACGTTATCTATCCACCTGTGAACACCGACGGTTTTACCTTGCCGGAAGGCGAACGTCAGGACCACTTTTTGGTGACGTCGCGCATGGTCCCTTACAAACATATTCCCATGATTGTCGCGGCTTTTTCACAGCGACCAAATCTAAAGTTGCATGTCGTCGGTGATGGCCCAGAAATGCCAGCTGTGCGCGCAGCAGCTGAATCAAATGTTGAAATCTTAGGTCACGTTCCCTTTGCGGACTTGAAACACCAAATGCAAACGGCGCGTGCTTTCGTGTTCGCTGCCAAGGAAGATTTTGGGATCGTTCCCGTCGAAGCTCAAGCCTGCGGCACACCTGTGATCGCATTGGGTCATGGCGGCACCGCCGAAACTGTGCGCCCCTTGGGACAGGATAAACCAACAGGTGTTTGGTTCGAAGAACAGACGGTTGAAAGCCTGCTGGGCGCACTCGACACATTCGTTGCTGAAGAGACAAACTTCACGCCCGAAACCTGCCGTGAAAACGCCCTGAGCTTTTCACAAGAGCGGTTTCGGCGCGCGTTGGCAGGCTATGTTGCGGAAAGAGTTTAAGAGATACGTCTCTCTTTTTTTTGGATGTAGAACCTGACCAACGCGAGTCCTGTAATGTACATTACAGGGATGGAATTCGACGGTGAAAAGAGCCGGTGCTCTGATAATGACATGAACATTAGTATGAGTAGGGAGAGGCTGGCAGCCTTACCTAGAGGGTCGTCCAAAGATCGAACCGTTCTATCAATATAAAGAAGTGACATAAGCAGAAGCATCAGGCCAACAACACCTTGTTCGGCGAGGACGTTTAGAAAGGTGTGATGAGCATGCGAAAATGTATGCTGAACCAGATACGTGTCTGCATATAATGTGTTGTTTCTCCCAACGTAGTGTAAGTCATCGTAGCTACCAAACCCCGCGCCCAACACCGGATGCTCTTTCCAAATACGCACGGCACGTGGCCACAAAACGCCTACTCGAATAAATATGTTGTAGTTGTTTCCATACGCAAAATTGCTCGCGTCAGGGTTTGATTTGTTAATTTCCTGAGCGCTTTCAGAATGCTCATGCTGAAAGAGTGCTTCGGTTGCAGGGCCAAATTTTTGCACGGCGTTGAAGGCGAGTTGGACCGTAAGAGATAGAAATACGAAGAATGTCAGCCATCGTAAAACTGTGTTGAATTTCAAAAATCCAATTGTGGCGACAATGATTAGGGCGAGTAAGCTTCCTCTCGACCCCGTTTCGATTGTTGCCAAAAACAGCGTGATTACAATTAGGATTCTGGTGCGCCCAGAGAAGAAATGCCAAGAGATAATGCATATTATTGCATAAAAACCTCCAGCCGCGTTGTGAGCTTTGAAGAGACCAAAGAAGTGTTCGTTATGGTTTATAAACGCATCAATTGGCCACATTACAATAAATGACAGTGCCGCGAATATGCATAAAGCGCGCAGCATTTGTTCGGTATTCGCATCTCGCGCGAAAGTAATTACAGACAATAGAACCAACAGCGTAATGAAGAAGTTTCCATCAGTTCTATAAAATGCAAACTCAATAAAAGAGTCTGGATTGTACGCGAGCGTGGAAATTATCGTGTATAGGGTGTAAATTACCAATGGCCAAATGATGGACAGAATTGTCAGTGAACGCTTGGAATATATTGCAAATATTCCAAAAGGTGCCGCCAAAACCGAAAGCGGAACCAAGTTCACAAATGCAAAAAGCGGCATTCTTTCCACGAGCCAGCTAATGCGATTGCTAATATTAATGCGCTTTAATGGCATTAATTATGTCTCCAATTCTTTTGGTATTCTGCCTCGAGCTGCAAAGTGAATTTGTTGTCACTTAAGGACACATTAGGAGGATTTTTCGCGCTTTCTTTAGAGTAAATTTTTTTAATGTATTTTTTCATGGGTACAGGCAAAACATGTGGCAACGTTGCCTCCAAAAAACGCTTTATACCTGTCTTGTACAAGAAATGGTCAATGCCGGAAAACCGTGCCATGTGACTGTTCGCATTTTCTCTTGGCAACGTGAGCTGCCCATTTTCATGGGTCAGTTCGGCAAAGGTTAAAAGGCGCGAAAGCCAAAGTTCTGGGTCGGCGACCACGTTCTCAAAGCACAATACCAAAATCTGTTTTTCGGGAAATATTTTCCGGTAACGTTCGAGCATGGCCGTATAATCGCTTTGCGCGAGATACATACGACAGTTGGCAAAGGTTGCTTTGTCCCCCAGTGCCACCTCTTCTGCCAAACAGTCCTCAAGGGGGCGTCTTTCCAACCCGGTTCGCCAATCCATAAGATAGTGAGATTTGATCCGGTCCGTCGGGTTACGTAAGACAGCCACAATTTTGGCCGCAGGGTTATAGTCATAAATTTTTTGAGCCGCGACATGTGAGGGAAGGTAGTTCGTACTCGCTTCGCCAATGACGCTTTGGTTTGTCAAATCCCTATAGAGCGAGGCATATTGGTCCGCTTCGTCCACAAGATGCATGTGCAAGGGAGGGCGTTCATCTTGGGCCAAATAAGAGGTGAGATCCACCAACCGTTGTCGTTCGAACTCTGTACGAAAATCGGCGTTAATATCAGGGCAGAAATGACAAGGCTCTTTGATCGGGGAAAAATATGTATCGGGCACAGCTTCAAGGAAACGAGCGATTGAGGTGGTGCCCGCCTTGGCGGCGCCAACGAGAAAAAAATTAGCTTTCGTCATCTCATTGTTTCCCTACTGCTGCGGCCAATAAGATTGCTTCGACACGGGCGATAAAATCATCATTCCACACCGCGCCCAAAGTTGGCTTTGCACCGATCATACTATTCATTGCGCTCGCTAGCGCATCGGGGGCATCGGGATTATAGAGCCGATGCTCTGACCTATCCGCAAGCATCTCTGGAATGCCACCACGCTGAGTAGCTATAATTGGCAGTCCGCGCCTTAGCCCTTCAACAATGACCAGCCCCTGCGGCTCGTGCCAGCGCGACGGAACGACAAGGCAGTCAATATTTGAATAGAATTCATCTGGAGGAACTTGGCCAAGCCAACGCACAGTGTCTGTCGGAAACTTGGCCTGCAAACTGCGCAGGTAAGCGTCCTCGCCTTTTCCCGCGATCAACAGGCGTGTTTCATCTGAAGAACGAGAGGTGAATGCCGTCAATAGGTCTTCGATGCCTTTGGCTTCTGTGACAGCGCCGATAAATCCGAAGGTGAAAGGGCCGGTCGCTTTGGGTGTGTACCCCTCGACGCTGGTCATATCTGTATTGTGCAAGACGTGCCAACGCGCGTCGCGATAAGCGCCATGTTCGATATGACGATCTCGGACAAATGCGCTTACAGCGATGACATCAGCAACGCTCGGAAAAGCGGGCCTCCATCCGGCCGTCAACACACGGCATGACAGGCAAGGGGTCGCACAGTTTTGGTTCTTTTTGTACATCGTTGTGCGCGGGCAAAGCGATGCGTAATCATGTAAATGTTGGACGACCGGAAGACCAAGAGAGGCGCAGGCCTGAAACAGCTGCGGCTGGAACCCTGTTGCGTTGTGAATATAGACAACAGAGGGGTTTATGTCCTTAAGGCGTTGTGTGAGAGAAGCGCCATTCACGCCGCCTACGGAATTGCGCGCATGCCACGCAAGCTTAGCAACAGGACCAAGGTCGAGCCCTTTTGCACCTGGGCGCTGACCATTGTTGTAAGTTAGTCGATGTACCGGGTACCCTAAATCGTCTTCGACCCCATCCTCTTCACCAAGTGCAAGAACGTGAACGGAATACTTGTCTTTGAAAGCCTGCGCGACACTCATCGCGACTTTTTCAGCACCACGCACTGGATCAGGATAGAACGATTGAGAGACAATAAGAATTTTATCCATTGATTTTATACTTCTCGATGTCCTTGCGTGAACTTCAGTACAGTTTTCATTTCGCTCTTCCAGATGTTTTTGGCATCACTCATGCCGATCCCAAAAACGCCGCAGCGTAGTCCTAGCCGAATATAAATCGCCAAACAGAGCCCAAAGTTCATGGCCCAAGAAATGGCGGCAACGACGATGGCGGCTGCTAGTGCGGTGTCGAAGAGGGGCAACAAAATCAACAAACCTATCGCCGCTAAAATGCTGATAAGGCTGCGGACTTTGGCTTCTCCAAACATGTTGAGAACAAGCGCGGTCGGTCCCAAAATTGCCCATGAGGTTTGACCAATCAAAAGCGCGATAAGGGCTGGAAAGGCTGGGCGATACGCGGGCCCAAACAACCACAAGAAAATTGCGCCAAACACGAGTAACAAGATCGACCCGATCATGCCGCTGACAAGCATCAACATGCTAGCGTGAGTGACAGCTTTTTGTCGTTCAGTTTCATTTGCTTGGGCAAGGTTGGGGCCAACGGCAGTTCTAACCGCTTCCGTGAAGAAAGTTCCAAGTTGCGAGATCCGTTCTGCGGCAATGAAAAGGGCCGCGGCACCTAGTCCTCCAGTGAGGCCGATGACAATTGCGGGCGCGCGCAGCAAAACCACAAGGCCAGCGTCGCCTGACCAAGTGATTAAGGCAATTCTCAAATGGGGTAGGGCAATCATTTCCCGCTTGGGTAACGCCAACTTGTGTAAGCACCATCGATCCCATGCAAGTGAGCTGAGCAACGCAATGCCAACAGCGATAAGAACAAAATTTGTAGTTAAGATTCCAAATGGCCAAGCCACCGCTATTAGAACCAATGGGACAAGTGATCGGATAATCGAATAGGCAAATAGGGCTTGTTGTAACTTCCCTGCGGCACGCAAAACATCACGCTCAACAGACATAAAACCTATCGCAAGGATCGATGCCCCAACCAACAATGCGATAGGTAAATCATTGGTAACCGGAGTATCCAAGCCAAACAGGGTCGCGAGCGCCAAGCCCACTGAAACGATAAGGCCCATGATGAAAACGGCCTGCCGTGCCTCTGCAAGCAGATTGCGAAACTCTTGCTTTTTCTGATCGCGCCAAAGGATGGACCCAAACCGCAAAACTGTCACATCGTACCCCATGACAGAAATGGCGCCACCGATCATGATGACGTTGATAGCAAAAAATACAAAACCAAAATCTTCTAGCGAAAGGGCGCGCGCAACGACAACGCTGAACAAAAGCCAAAGTGCTGTGCCGCCGACACGCAGTACGAGTGCGATAAACACCGATCCTAGCATATTGGCTCGACCTCGGCCTTAGCCACCGCATCTAGAAGCGTATTCGCGGCACGCGCCCATGTGAATTGGGCCGCATGCGCCGCTCCACGAATGGCGAGGCCTTCACACATTTGACTGTCATGCGCTAGTTTTTCCATCGCGATCGTCCATTCTTGTGGTTGATCGGGATTGGCGTAGAGCACCGCATCACCACAAACTTCAGGCACAGCGCCGCCGGTTGTCGCAATCACAGGGCATCCGCAACTCATTGCTTCAAGAGGCGGAAGGCCAAATCCTTCTGTTTTAGAAGGAAAAGCGAGCGCTCGAGCACCTTTGTAAAGTGCTTTCAGTTCAACATCACTGACGCGCCCTAAAAATTTGACGCCCTGTTCTTCAGTCAAGCCATGGTCACGAAATACCTTTGAGTTTCCTCCTCCCGCAATCACAAGCGGGATTGAAGTATCTTGGCGAGCTTTTGCAGCAGCAATCAACATCGGTAGATTTTTATGAGCGGCTAATGATCCAATCGCTAAAAAATAGGCCCCCGAAGACAAGCCAAATGTCGATAATGCGAATGAATCGTCAGGTATGCGATCCATATGATCTACGCCGTTATGAACAACCGTCGCTTTCCCCGAAGGGATCACCCCTGCCGTCTCCAATTCACGTCGCGAAAAATCCGAAACTGTAAGCACAACTTTGGATCGGCGAGAAACGCGTGGCAAAATGAAATGATACACTTTGCGAAAAGTCGAAGAATACGCATTTGGTTGTGTAAAGATTTGCGCATCATGAATCATGACAACTTGTTTCGAACGGAAAATAGATCCCAAATTACAAAGACTTAAAACCCAAAGTGAAGGTTTTAAGATCGCCAGTGCGAATTGTTCCCAGAAGTATCCACGTAACGGCAAAGTTTTCACCGTGTCTAATCCCATAAGTATTTGGGGGCGCTCATCTAGAGCCTCGACGGACGTGGACGGTAGCGCCAGCCTGAGGGACTGCCCTTCCTTCGATGACAAACACTCAATCAATGCCATAGAAAGTTCTGTAGCAACACGATCTACTCCCGTCATCTGACGCGTTAAAAACCGGCTATTCAGAACAAAATCTGTGCGCAAATTTGTCACTATCCTTTGGCACCTTGGCCGCGAGAATAGATGTCTTCATAGCGAATGATGTCATCTTCGCCAACGTACGAACCGGTTTGAACTTCGATCAAGACCATTGGCACTTTACCAGGGTTTTCCATGCGATGAACACAGCCCAAAGGCAGATAGACCGATTGGTTCTCTGTCACCAAGCGCACTTCATCATCGATTGTCACTTGGGCTGTGCCTTCAACCACAATCCAATGCTCTGAGCGGTGGAAATGGCTTTGCAAAGACAGCGCAGCGCCTGGATGCACATGAATCCGCTTCACTTGGAAGCGGCTGCCCACTGCAAGGCTTTCGAACCAGCCCCAAGGGCGGTGATCTTTCGGGAATGTCGTGGCCTGTACAGACCCTTTGGCTTTGAGGGCTGTTACGGCTTTTTTAACGTCTTGGGCGCGCGACATGTCTGCGACCAATACCGCATCATTCATCGCGATGGCCATCACATTTTTTAGGCCAATACCGACGACTTCAAGGTGCTCACTGTCCGACCGCAACAGGCTGTTTTCACATTCAATCGCCGTGGCATCGCCTGAGGTCACAACGCCATCGGCATCGGGGCCGGCTTCGCGCCAGACCGCGTCCCAACCGCCCAGATCAGACCAGCCGCCATCAAAGGGCACAACAGCCAAATTGGCCGCACGTTCCATGACAGCATAGTCGATGGAAATGTCTTCCGCTTGTCCCCACGCCTCAGGATCAAGGCGCAAAAACCCAAGGTCGATTTGCGCCGCATCAACGGCCGCGCTGACCGGCGCGGTGAGGCGTGGGGCATGCTCGGCGAAGGCCGCAACAATGTCTTTGGCTTTGAACAGGAAAATACCCGCGTTCCACATGAATGTGCCTGCATCCACCATTTCGGCAGCGCGCGCGGCATCTGGTTTTTCAACAAACTGTTTTAGATCGACTGCGGCACCAGAGGCATCAGGCTGCGCGGCCAATTCAAGATACCCATATGCCGTTTCTGCGTGGGTTGGCTTGATCCCAAACGTCACCAGTTTGCCCGCAGCAACCGAGGCAAGGCCCTTTTCAATCGCCGCATGGAACGCGTCTGTGTCGGGGACAACATGGTCGGACGGCGCGACAAGCATGATTGCTTCTGGATCCGTGGCAGTCAGATGCAAGGCCGCGGCCAAAATAGCAGGCGCCGTATTGCGACCTTCTGGTTCAATCAAAATGGCCCCTGGATCGATGCCAATTTCAGCCAATTGTTCTGTCACGATAAAGCGAAAATCAGACCCTGTTAACACCACTGGGGGCGTAAAATTCAGCGCGGAAGTCACACTGCTGAGGCGTTCTGCAGAGGCTTGAAACAACGTCTTTTTACCAACGAGCGGAACAAATTGCTTCGGGTAACTTTTGCGCGACAAGGGCCAAAGCCGTGTTCCAGATCCACCACATAGAATAACGGGTGTGATATGTGCTGAAATCATGGGGGTATGTCCTATAGATATGTCAAAGTTATGTTGTATTTCATATGCTTGTACATTTTTCTTCCCCGCGTGGGGCAGGTTGTTTTGTGAAAATATGGCGGCATATTAAAAATAGGTTCACTTTTTCTGAATAGCACTAAATTGGTAAACAAAACCTTTATTTTAAAGCTTCATTAAGAGGTGGTCCCCTGAGGATGTCAAACTTGACGGTGTATGCCACACCTTATAATTCCGACCAAAACCATTGATGCGAAGAGGGCCCTCCACGCGCAACACATCAATGCGGTTGGAATGAAAAAATACTTTTGCGTTTTGAAGGCTGCATATTGGTGCTAGAGCTTCATTAAAAGATTTCTCTGGCGAAAGGCCTTATTATGGCTCCTTCATTTGGCACCAGCGGTTTGCGCGGTCTTGTTATTGATCTGACCCAAGAGGTTGTCTCAGATTATGTGCATGCTTTTTTGACCACCGTTCCAGAGTGCAACACGCTTTTCATCGGTCAAGATTTGCGGCCATCCTCGCCAGACATCGCCCAGATGATTGCTCACACAGCCCTAGAGGGGGGGGTGAATGTCGTTGATTGCTTTGCTCTTGGCACGCCTGCGCTTGCCTTGGCGTCGATGTCGGCAAAAGCGGCGGCCATTATGGTCACTGGCAGCCACATTCCTGCAGATCGCAACGGTTTAAAATTCTACGTGCCACAAGGTGAAATTTCCAAAGAAGACGAACAGAAAATCAGCGCAGCTTATACGGCACGCGCGCGTCGCAAAGGCGCGGCAGGTACGCAAACCACCCTTCCAGAGGCCGAAACACTTTATGTGCAACGCTACATTGATGCGTTTGGTGAAACGGCGCTGTCAGGCCTGCGGCTCGGGGTCTACCGCCATTCGTCCGTTGCACGCGATACCATGGAAACAATTTTGACAGGTTTAGGTGCAACAGTGGTGCCTTTGGCCCATTCAGACACGTTTATCCCTGTTGATACAGAAGCCGTTGATGATGCGACGCGCGCCAATCTGGTGACATGGGCGCAATTGCATAGCCTAGATGCCGTGGCCTCAACCGATGGCGACGCAGACCGCCCGCTGCTTAGTGATGCTGCAGGCAAAGTCATTCCCGGAGATGTTCTTGGTGTTTTAACCGCGCAAGTGTTGGGCGCGAAAACTGTGATCACGCCGGTGTCGTCCAACGACATGGTGCGTCGGTGTCCGGAATTTGAAACGGTAATTTTAACGCGCATCGGGTCGCCTTTCGTCATCGCAGAGATGGAAAAGGCAAAATCGCCTGCAGACGCCTGCATCGGTTTTGAAGCCAACGGTGGTTTCTTGCTCGGCTTTGACGCAACCGTGTCAGGCCCTCTCGCAGCTCTGCCCACCCGCGATTGTATGCTGCCCATCATTGCCCCTTTGTTTGCCGCCAAACAGCAAGGCACTACGCTTGCAGACCTCGTATCGCATTTGCCAAGATGCTTTACCGCCGCGGACCGCCTACAAGAAATTGATAGCGCCAAAGCTGCGACGTTTTTGGCAGGACTAATTGATAATACCGAGACGCGCGCAGCCTTTTTCGCCCCCTTCGGGATCATTGTCAGCGTCGATCTAACAGATGGTTTGCGGGTCGACTTTGAAAGCGGCGACGTGGTGCACCTGCGCCCCTCAGGCAATGCACCGGAGTTCCGTATATATGCCCAATCCAGTTCCGAAACGCGCGCCAAAGAGCTCACCACGCGCGTGCGCGCTGTCGTTGCGACGCAGCTGGGTTCTAAATGAGTGAGCGCCAATTCTGGTGCAAGATCGTAATATTTTGAAAAATGATATTAGGGCAGTGGATATTAAGCTGTGGTTAACTAAAAATTCACTAAGAATAAGATTATCGTAATAATTGTAGAGAACCTCGTGTCGCAAAAGAACAATCCTTCGCGCAGCAGTGCAATAAATGAAGACATTCTCGACATCGGAGCTTCACTGAGCGTTTTGTGGCGCAAAAAGCTGTTGATCCTTGCCTTTATGATTGTGACAGCCGCGCTTGGGGCGCTTTATGCCACTCGTGTTGCTGTGCCCAAATACCGAGCTACGACGGTTGTCTTGCTGGATGCTTCGGGTCAACAGCTGTTAGATATCAGCTCTGTTTTGCCAAGTCTTGGAACGGATTCCGAGGCAATCAATACAGAGGTTGAAATTCTCAAAAGCCGCCGCTTGCTTGAGCGCGTGGTGAACGTGGCGGGTTTGACAGAAGATCCAGAATTCAACGTTTTTTTGCGCCCCTCAAGCTTTCAGGAACGACTGAAAAGCAGGGTGTTGGGCACCCCAGAGCGCGCACTTGCGAGCCAAGAAAAACAACGTTCTGCGGCCATCAATGAGCTCATAGCGCGCATTTCGGTACGCAATATTCCGCAAACCTATGTTCTGCAAATCACGTTGGAAACCGAGGATGCGCAAAAGTCTGCGACGATCGCAGACACAGTGGCAGAGCAATATATTCTGAATCAAATGGACGTGAAATTCGACGCCACGAAAAACGCGTCTGAATGGCTGGCGTCCCGCGTCGCCGATCTGAAATTGGAACTGGAGCAAGCCGAAGCCCGCGTAGCGGAATTTTCGGCCAAATCCGAAGCGGTCAGCAGCGAAAGCGTACAAGCACTTGATCGTCAACTCAAAGAGTCGCGTGATCGCTTGCAAACGACCCGCATGACCTTTGCTGAAGCCGAACGTCGACTGGCCACTTTGACAGCTTTAGAGACAGCAACAGATCAAGAGAAAGCAGAGCAGGCGGGAGATTCTCGACTGGCAAATCTGTGGCGTGAAACAGGGTCGAGCGCCCAATTTAACCTGCAATTCGCGCAGCTTCTCGCGCGGGCTCAATTGCAGGTTCAACGCCTCGACGCACAGGTACAAGGCTTGGCCGCGAATATTGAAGAACGCGAAGCCGAAATTGCAACGCAAAGCGATGAGATCATTCAGTTGCAACAGTTGTCACGCGAAGCCGAGGCAAGTCGGTTGCTGTATGAATACTTCTTAGGTCGCCTCAAAGAAACCTCAGCCCAAGAGGGTATTCAACAAGCAGACAGTCGCATTTTGTCAAACGCTGTTTTGCCAAGTTTCCCGTCTGAGCCGCGCACGTCATTGATCGTTGCAATGTCACTCATTTTCGGGGGCATGCTGGGCTGTGGCGTGGCCTTGCTGTTGGAAATGCGACAACAAGGCTATCGCCAAGCTAGCGATTTGGAAGTCGACACAGGCTTGCGGGTGATGGGGCAAATTCCAATCTTGCCAAACAACAATCGTCGCGATGGTCTGAAGTATCTGGCTGAAAAACCCACATCGGTTGCAGCTGAGGCCGTGCGCAATCTCAGGACATCGGTGCTGTTGTCTGGCGAGGAGAAAACTCCGCAGGTGATCATGTCGACTTCGTCTTTACCCGGCGAAGGCAAAACCACAGTGTCATTTGCATTGGCGCAAAACTTGATCGGATTGGGCAAAAAAGTTCTGTTGGTTGAAGGTGACATCCGCCGTCTTGTGTTCAGTCAATATCTGAACGTTGCCGACGCCAAAGGCTTGCAGAGCGTTCTGAATGGCGGTGTCGCTTTGAGTGATGCGGTCATTTATGACGAAATCCTTGGCGCGGACATCCTTGTCAGCGAACCCAGCACTGAAAACGCAGTCGATACCTTGTCGTCGCAACGCTTTTTGACATTCTTGGAAGCCGCACGCGAAGCCTATGATTTTGTGATCATCGACACGACGCCTGTGCTGGTCGTGTCTGACGCACGCGTTGTCGCTCAACACGTTGATGCCGTCTTGTTCACTGTTCAATGGGACAAAACATCGAAAACACAGGTCCATGACGCTTTGCAAATGTTTGAATCTGTTAACATCACGGTCAACGGGCTTGTGCTCAACCAAATCGACCCCAAAGGCATGAAACGCTATGGTTACGGCAATAGCTACGGGGCCTATGGGTCTTACGCGACGAAATACTATAAGAACTAGTTGCGGGCAGAGGTGGACAGATCGCGGCGAAAACTGCGGAGCCGTGGGGTAATTCGCGCCCGCGCATAATCCGTCTTATGTTAAAAGTGGTGCTGGCACCGATTAAGGGAAGCGTGGTCGAAATCTTGTGGCATCAGCCGTTCGTCACGCGGCGCCATTCTCGTTTCTCGTGCCATAGGATCAACTAAGTGGTCTCGCACTGCTCGCTTTGGTGACCCCGGCAGGATTCGAACCTGCAACCTGCCCCTTAGGAGGGGGCTGCTCTATCCAGTTGAGCCACGGGGCCACGCAATTGTGTTTTACCTGCACCGGTGGCAAAGGCAAGCCCGCTCAAACTGCGATTCATATATCTGGAAAAGGTAAGGGGGAGCGAATTTGGCCCACCACTCCCCCTCTAAATCCGAGACCGCACTGAGAGTAAGAGAGCTTGCAGGACGATTCGGATGTTTCTTAGGTGCGAAATCAATGAAATCGACCTGTTAGCGGTAACATAGCGACATCAGCGCGCGTGGACAAGGCCGATTTTCCATGTATTGTTGGCAGTGAAAAAGCAGTGGAGGCACGCAACGATGACGCAAACGCCAGTCAGACCAATTCCCAAACGTCCATTAACCTTGCGGGATGTGTCCGAAGCCTCCGGTGTTTCTGAAATGACGGTGAGCAGAGTTCTGCGAAATCGTGGGGATGTATCAGAAAACACACGAGAAAAAGTTTTGGCTGCCGCACGGGAGCTGGGCTATGTGCCAAACAAGATTGCTGGCGCGCTTGCATCTTCGCGCGTGAATCTTGTTGCTGTTATCATTCCATCATTGTCCAACATGGTTTTTCCTGAGGTTATGACGGGCATTTCCGAAATTTTGGATGACACCGAATTGCAGCCAGTGGTTGGCGTGACCCATTATAAACCCGAGCGCGAAGAAGCAGTTCTTTATGAAATGCTGTCATGGCGTCCGTCTGGCGTGATTGTCGCGGGTCTAGAGCACACCGAAGCCGCGAAAGCGATGTTGAGCGCCGCGGGCATTCCTATCGTTGAAATCATGGACACTGACGGTGACGCGATCGATGCCGCCGTTGGCATTTCGCACCGCCGTGCGGGTCGTAAAATGGCGCAAGCGATTGTGGATGCTGGCTATAAACGCATCGGGTTTTTGGGCACGAAAATGCCGCTGGATCACCGCGCGCGCAAACGTTTTGAGGGCTTTACCGAATCTCTTGCCAAAGCGGGTTTAGAGGTTGCGGATCAAGAGTTTTATTCGGGCGGCTCAGCTTTGGCCAAGGGTCGCGAGATGACGGAAACTATTCTGAGCCGCACCCCAGATTTGGATTTTCTATATTATTCCAATGACATGATCGGTGCTGGTGGGCTGCTTTACTGTCTTGAAAACGGAATTGATGTGCCCGGTCAAATTGGTTTGGCGGGCTTCAATGGCATTGAGTTTCTCGATGGTTTGCCGCGCCAATTGGCCACAATGGATGCCTGCCGTGTTGAAATCGGTCGTGCGGCGGCTCAAATCATTGCAGATCGTGCGGCCAATCCAAGCGCCGAAGGCAAAGAGTTGGTTGTTCTTGATCCGTCACTTGACTTTGGTGACACGCTCAAGCGGCTCAAAAAGCTCTAAAACCTATGAATTTGCGCAGGGTTGCACAGTTTTGGGCTCCATATTGGTGTACCAACTGGAATTGTGCGCGCGAACACCGTATGTATCCAACAAAATATGGGCTTCGAGCCCAAAACGACTCAAGCGAATACGAAAGTTAGCACAATGCCTCATTATAAATCTCGTCGTTCCACGCATGGCCGTAATATGGCAGGGGCCCGTGGCCTTTGGCGCGCAACTGGTATGAAAGATGGTGACTTCGGCAAGCCAATCATCGCTGTCGTAAACTCCTTCACGCAGTTTGTGCCTGGTCACGTCCACTTGAAAGACCTCGGCCAAATGGTTGCGCGCGAGATTGAAGAAGCGGGGGGCGTTGCCAAAGAATTCAACACCATTGCTGTGGATGATGGTATCGCCATGGGCCACGACGGCATGTTGTACTCCCTGCCCTCACGTGAGTTGATTGCGGATTCTGTGGAATACATGGTCAACGCCCACTGTGCGGATGCGATGGTTTGTATTTCCAACTGCGATAAGATCACACCTGGCATGATGATGGCCGCGATGCGCCTGAACATCCCTGTGATTTTCGTCTCTGGTGGTCCGATGGAAGCGGGCAAAGTGACCATGGATGATCTTGAGATCAGCAAGGTCGATTTGGTCGACGCGATGGTTGCAGCAGCTGACGACAAATACACCGACGAGCAAGTCAAACACATCGAAGAGAATGCCTGCCCGACCTGTGGGTCTTGTTCTGGCATGTTCACCGCGAACTCTATGAACTGTTTGGCCGAAGCATTGGGTCTGGCTTTGCCGGGCAACGGGTCGACTTTGGCGACACACATTGATCGCAAGCGCCTGTTCTTGGAAGCGGGTCGCAAGATCGTTGAAATCACCAAAGCGCACTACGAAGACGAAAAACCGGGTCTGTTGCCACGTGACATTGCTAACTTTGAGGCCTTTGAAAACGCCATGTCTTTGGACATCGCAATGGGTGGTTCGACCAACACTGTGCTTCACCTGTTGGCCATCGCTCACGAAGGTGGCGTCGATTTCACCATGGCGGATATGGACCGTCTGTCACGCAAAGTGCCCTGCCTGTGTAAGGTCGCGCCGAACACGATCAACGTGCATATGGAAGACATCCACCGTGCGGGCGGCATCTTTGGCATTTTGGGCGAATTGCATCGCGGGGGCTTGCTGCACGGCGATGTGCCAACAGTGCATTCCGATACGATGGCGCAGGCGATTTCCAAATGGGACATCAAAGTTGCCAACACGCCTGAAACCAATTCGTTCTACCGTGCAGCGCCTGGCGGCGTGCGCACCACGCAGGCCTTTTCCACAGACAACCGCTACAAAGCGCTGGATGATGACCGTGAAAACGGCGTTGTACGCTCTGTCGAGCACGCGTTCTCAAAGGACGGCGGCTTGGCTGTTTTGTTCGGCAATCTCGCGGAAAACGGCTGTATCGTGAAAACGGCGGGCGTGGATGAGAGCAACCTGACTTTCACAGGCAAAGCGCATGTCTTTGACAGCCAAGACGACGCGGTGCAGGGCATTTTGACCCGTAAAGTGGAATCCGGCGATGTGGTTGTGATCCGTTTTGAAGGCCCACAAGGCGGCCCAGGCATGCAAGAGATGCTCTACCCGACGTCCTACTTGAAATCCAAAGGCTTGGGCAAAAAATGTGCTTTGCTCACCGATGGTCGTTTCTCTGGTGGTACGTCAGGTTTGTCCATCGGGCACGTCTCGCCTGAGGCGGCAGAAGGCGGCTTGATCGGCTTGGTGCAAAACGGCGATCCAATTGAGATCGACATTCCAAACCGCAGCATTCACTTGGCCATCTCAGACGACGAAATCGCCAAGCGCCGCGAAGCCGCTGGCCCACTGCCATGGGCCCCAGCTGAAGATCGCCCACGTTTCGTATCCACAGCGCTGAAAGCCTATGCGGCCTTTGCATCGTCTGCAGCGACCGGCGCGGTGCGGATTTTGCCAGACAGCAAGTAGCACTTCGAAATTTATCTTTAAAAAAGACACCGCTGCAGAAATGTAGCGGTGTTTTTTTGTGAGTGCATGACTTCAAAACAGTTGGTGGACGTCACAAAGCAAAAAGGCGCCCATCGGCGCCTATTGGTAACCGCATTATTCCAGCTGCAAGCGTGCGGCCAAAGACTTAGTTGGTGGACGTTGTGCCGTGTGCCTGAGCGAGGTTGAACAAACCAAGAGCGGTTCCAACCATTGAAGGCGTGGCCCCAGCCGCTGCAGCCGATGTTGCAATCGTTGAGGCAGTGATTCCGTTTGCTGAAGCTGATCGGTGAGCGTTGAACGAAATTGAAGGACGGTCAGCGGCAGCTGGAACAGTAAGGCCAGCAGTTGCAGCGAAAGTTGTAGCAATAAGAGCGGCTTTGAGCGTTTTCATAGAGGTACTCTCTCTAACAATAAAAGGATGTCACCAAACGAAACGCATGAGGCGACAGAACTGATTTCTTCTTTTTAAATATCGTACCGATTTCCACGTTGCACGGAAAAAGTACCAAAAATTGGAACCATGTCGGCTGGGTGCAGCGCTGGAGTTGGGTGCAACTATTCAGCGTTTTAGAGGAGGATCTTATCAATTCTGACATTTAGTGCACTTGGTTTCACAAGAAACCAGACACGAGCTGCCAAGCTATTATGAGCGCATTCGGATGCGCCACAGATATTGTGATTTTGGGGGTGCTCAGGCCGCATTGCTGCGACCTGAGCAGATATTTACATGCGCTCAGCAATAAGGCCGATCAGTTTCTTGTGGTCGGCATCGAAATTGCGGATGCCTTCGGCGAGTTTTTCCGTCGCCATTGGATCAGCATTCATTTCCCAACGGAATGTTGCTTCGTCCATCGCGATTGGTGCCATGCCACTTGTGTTCTCAGGTGACAAAACGCGTGGCAATTCAGCTGGGTCATTGCCCATTTCGTCCAACAGGCTCGGTGCGATTGTGAGGTTATCACAGCCAGCCAGCGCTTTGATTTGGTCCGTGTTGCGGAAAGACGCGCCCATGACAACGGTGTCGATGCCGTTGGATTTGTAGTAATCGTAAATCTTGCGCACTGACTTTACACCCGGATCTTCGTCTGGCGTGTAGCTGTCGCGGCCTTCCGCTTTCTTGTACCAATCGGTGATCCGGCCAACGAAAGGTGAGATCAAGAACGCTTTGGCATCTGCACAGGCAACGGCTTGCGCCATTGAGAACAAGAGCGTCAGGTTACAATCGATGCCATCCTTTTGCAGGATTTCAGCGGCACGAATGCCTTCCCAAGTCGCGGCAAGTTTGATCAGGATTTGACCTTTGTCGACGCCACGCTTTTCGTATTCAGCAACAATGGCACGCGCCCGTGCGACTGATTTTTCGGTGTCGAACGACAGACATGCATCAACTTCAGTAGACACGCGACCGGGAACAAGCGCAGCAAGTTCAGCACCCATTGCCACTGTCAAAACGTCTGTCACCTGCTCGGGTGTCAGGTTCGCTTTCTTGCCCGCTTCGATTTCGCGCGCAACAAGGGCTTCAGAAGCCGGATCAACGAGTGCTTTCAACACCAATGAAGGGTTTGTTGTGCAATCCACCGGTTTATAGGTTTTCACTGCGGCAACCTCGCCCGTGTCTGCGACGACAGTTGTCATAGTTCGAAGTTGGTCCAACACATTTGTCATGTTGTGATTCCTTATCTCTGGGTCAGTGTCTCAAATCAGGTTGAGGTTTGGTCGCGGTCAACCTGTCCTTTTTTGACGGCATGTGCAACGTGTTCTGCGTTTATTTTACGTATCTCGGCGCAGGCGATTGACGCTCATCTGGTACAGGCAAAGATAAAATAAGACAACAAAAAGTCACAAAATAACAAATTTTGTGTGGCAAAAAGTGCATTAAGTGATACTCATCATGCCAGTTGGGCGGCGAATAGCCCCTGCCCCGTAGCAAATTGTGAGATCACCATGAAACGCGATGACAGGCGTCAGGCCATAATGGATTTGTTGGTGTCTGAAGGATCTGTTGATCTTGAGGACCTTGCCCAGCGTTTTGTGGTCTCAAAGATGACCATTCACCGCGATTTGGATGATCTTGAGGCGACAGGCGTCATGCGCAAAGTGCGTGGCGGTGGCACCATTGATGCAGGCACGCAGTTTGAAAGCGATTTCCGGTTTCGTGCGCAGTACGACCGTGCTGCGAAGGTTGCGATGTCCAATGCTGCACTTGATCTTGTTGAACCCGGCATGACCGTGATGATCAATGATGGCTCCACAGCTGCAATCTTGGGAGAACGTCTGCGTGACAAACGCCCTTTGACTGTGATCACCAACAACGCGGCCGTGATTGACGCGCTCAAAACCGAAACGGGCGTCACGCTGATTGCCGTCGGCGGGACCTATTCAGCCAAGTTCAACGGCTTTTTCGGCATGCTGACAGAGAATGCATTGGCCGGATTGCGTGCTGACATTGCCTTTTTATCTGCGCCAGCCGTGAGTGGCACCACCGTGTTCCACATGGATGAGGCCGTCATCAGTTCAAAGCGC
The DNA here is from genome assembly GCF_039769035.1 of Pacificibacter sp. Classification (NCBI taxonomy): domain Bacteria; kingdom Pseudomonadati; phylum Pseudomonadota; class Alphaproteobacteria; order Rhodobacterales; family Roseobacteraceae; genus Pacificibacter; species Pacificibacter sp. The sequence continues at coordinate 3,276 of NZ_JBDMZG010000022.1, read as the reverse complement.
GCCATGATCGCTGCGGGCACCAAGACTTGCTTGTTGGTGCATCACAGTCGATTTGCGCGCACTGCGCTGCATAAGCTCGCCGACCTATCAGAATTTGATGCGGTGATCACAGACACGCGGCCTGCGCGCGACAGTATTTCAGACTTAGAACAGGCCGGCATCACACTAACGATCGCCGCACAAGACACAGGAGTAAACGCATGACACATCCGCAGTATTGGATTGGCACCAGTTGGAAGATGAACAAGGTCCTTGCCGAGGCGCAAGAGTTTGCCCACGCTTTGGCCGCGACGGATGATGATCGTGATCCCCGTATTCAGCGGTTTGTCATCCCCTCTTTTCCGAATGTGCGTGAGGTCAAACAGATCTTGGCAGAGACCTCTGTTCGGGTTGGTGTTCAGAATATGCATTGGGAAGATGCAGGCGCTTGGACGGGCGAAGTGTCGCCTTTGATGGTCAAAGACTGCGGGGCCGACATTGTTGAATTGGGCCACTCAGAAAGACGTGCCTTTTTCGGTGAAACGGATGAGACTGTGGGCCTGAAAGTCGAAGCTGCCGTGCGCCACGGAATGACTCCGCTCATTTGTATTGGCGAAACACTCGAAGACCGCGAGGCAGGACTCGCCACCGACGTGCTCGCTGCACAAGTCCGCGGCGCTTTGGGCAACTTGTCACGAACCCAAAAGACCAACCAAATTTTGCTTGCCTACGAACCTGTCTGGGCCATTGGAACGCACGGCATTCCCGCAACGCCAGACTATGGAGAAGCGCGTCAGGCAGAAATTATCGAGGTCGCGCATTCCGTTTTAGGCCGCACAATCCCTTGCCTCTACGGCGGATCCGTTAATCCTGAAAACTGTGTCGACTTCATGCAATGTCCTCATGTCGACGGGCTGTTTATCGGGCGTTCAGCTTGGTCAGTTGAGGGATACCTCGACATTTTGGCCAAATGCGCCGCGAAAATTTGAACATGTAATTCCCTCCATCCCAAAAGGAGATCCCAATGAAAATAGCTGTTGCTGGCGATTCCGCAGGTGAAGGCCTTGCAAGTGTTCTTGCCGAACACCTGTCTGCCTCTCACGATGTGACCGAGCTTTCGCGCACTGAGAACGGCCCCGACGCCTTTTATGCAGACCTCTCAGACCGCGTGGCTTCTGCCGTTCTTGCAGGTACATATGACCGCGCCATTTTGGTTTGTGGCACAGGTATCGGCGTGTGCTTGGGGGCCAACAAAGTGCCGGGCATTCGCGCGGCGCAATGCCACGACGTGTATTCGGCAGGCAAGGCCGCGACGTCAAACAATGCCCAGATCATCACGATGGGTGCACGTGTCATTGGCGCAGAATTGGCAAAAATGATTGCCGACACATTTCTCGACAGCGCGTTTGATCCCGCTGGGAAGTCTGCCGGAAATGTTGATGCCATCAATGCGGTCGATGCAAAATACAACGCGTCATAATTTGGCATAAAAATATCGCGCGTTCTGGTTTCAGCGCGCGCGATACTTCAATTTGGGGTTCATAAGGCTCATTCGCGCCTGAAGCTATCATACTCTGACGCGGTTCAGTCTTGCCATTTGGCCAAGGCCGCCGCGAGCTCAGGATGCGATTTGGCCTTAGCCTCTAGCGAGACATCATCGCGCGCTGCATCCCACGCTTGCCGTATGGCCGCAACACCGCTGGTCGCGCCCATGGGGTGCCCATGAATGCCGCCACCACCAAGATACATAAGATCCAGCGTGCGGCCTGTGCGATTGTACGTCTCCACGGCCTGTCCGCCCCATTGGCCCGAGCACACTACAGGTAGAGCACAGTCGTCTTGCGAAAAGATCGGCGTCGTGACGTCCGTGAAAGACTTCACAAAACTTTCGTCAGGTTCCCAATACTTGGCGCGAATGCCATTGATTTGAAACTGATCCACCCCAAGCAGGCGCCAGATTTTTTGGTAAGCGCGAAACTCCATACCAAGCCCCGGATGGCGGGTCAAAATATCCCAACCATTGCGGTGCGCGTGCAAGCACAGGCCTGAGCGTTTGCGCAAGAACGCCATGCCGCCATACCCAATCGAATTGATGTTGATCACGGCTGCATTGCCACCATGTTCCATCACCAAGTCATGATTGCGCATCATCACATCAGGATCGGCCGATGAGATGCCAAAGGCATACATGACTTTCTTACCGGTCTTTTGCTCGTGGTCCTTGATCACTGGCATGATGGCCTTCACCCGCTCTTCGAACGGCGAATAGCTGGGGCTCATCAATTTTTCGTCGTCTTTGATGAAGTCAACGCCCGCTTCACACAGCTGTTTGATGACGGCCGCAGCTTCCGACGGCAGCAATCCAAGGGACGGTTTGATGATGGAGGCAATGATGGGCCCTTGCATTACGCCGGTCAGTTGGCGTGAACCTTTGATGCCAAATTGTGGCCCTGGATGGCAGGCCCATGCGTCTGGCAAGTCAATGTCCATGACGCGCACGCCAGTCAGTCCCCGCACCGCGAAAACACCGCCGATTGTGATGGTCATTAAGGCCGCAATATCGGTGCCGACAGCATCTAAAGGGTACGAAATGACGACATCAGCGCGGTTGTAAGGGCCTGTGCCAGCATCAGGAATAGACGGCGTGTCGCTTGGCGCCAAAGGCGTGATTTTCACAACCGTTGCCGCGCATCGTGCTTGCACTTCTGCGGTTTCCCCGGGCACGGCGGTAAAGGTGCCTGTCGATTGATCCGATGCGATTTTGGCAGCGAGTGCCTCAATATTTCCGGATGTTTCGAGTCGGTATGTGACGTTAATGGACGTGGTGGACATTGCGAGCCTCTGTGCTAGGTGTGGCAACTCTAGTGATCATCATACCAGTTTGCAATGTTTTCCCGAATTTCGATTGAATGAGATATTTCACCGCTTATGTTGTGATCAGAAGTCTCTTCTGGACAAGTTTCTCTTGAATGCGCAGGTGGTCATCACATCATATATGTGCAACAGTTACGAAACTCAGAAGGTAGAACATAATCCCATGGCGTCAGATTCCAAATCCAAGTTAGGTTCTTTGAACACCCCGATTGTACGGCAAAAACTGTCCGATCAGGTTTTCGATCGGCTGTGGGATATGATCCAAACGGGCGAACTATCTGCTGGGGATTTTATGCCTTCAGAGCGGGTGCTCATGGAGAAGTTTGGCGTCGGTCGCCCCGCTGTGCGTGAGGCGCTGCAAATGATGGCCAACAAGGGTTTGATCTCGATTTCCCACGGCGAACGCAGCAAGGTCAACAAGCT
>NZ_JBDMZG010000156.1:0-6436 GCF_039769035.1 Pacificibacter sp. | reverse complement strand
GTTCAAACGGAATTTGTCGCAAGCCAGCGGTTTTAAGCTCGGCATTCAAGAATTTCATATCGAAGGCCGCGTTGTGGATCACAAGCGTGCTGTCGCCAATAAAGTCCAAGAAATCCTGCGCAACCTCTTTGAAAACGGGCTTGTCCAGCAAGGTGACTTCGTCAGCGCGGGCAGGGCGGGGTGGTTCAAGAATATCTGGACCAATCCCGTGCACCCCGAACGCGCCTGCAGGCATCGTGCGTTTGGGATTTATGTATTGGTGATAGGTGCGCCCCGTTGCGATGTGATTGTCGAGCTCAATCGCACCGATTTCAACCAAACGGTCCCCCGTCAGCGGGTCAAATCCTGTGGTCTCAGTATCAAGAACGATTTCACGCACGCGGTTTCTCCGTGGTTGGGGCAGCCCTGAGGGTTGCCAGTATCTTTTGCACGCCTGCCTCAGCCACTTCAAGCGAGGTTGTTTCAATCACAAAGTCCGCGCGGGCGCGTTTTTCAGCGTCGGGCACCTGTTTGGCAACAATCGCGTCAAATTGCGCCTCTGTCATGTTCGGCCGCGCCAAAACCCGCGCGCGCTGCACACTATAGGGCGCGGACACAACGACAATGACATCGACGTCTTGCGCCAGCCCTGTTTCAAACAGCAAAGGCACGTCGAGCACCACGATGGGCGCCTCACTTTGCGCCAAAAAGCGCTGTCGATCTTGGGCAACCAAAGGGTGCACGATCTGTTCGATCTGCTTGAACGCATTTGGCGTTTCTTTGATCCAAGCCTTTAAAACTTCGCGGTCCACCGTGCCATCTACAGTTGCAGCGGGGCAAATATCGCCAATCGCCTGAATGGCATCCGCGTCGCGCGTATACAGATGGTGCACCGTGCTATCAGCATCCCAAACAGGGATGCCTGCCGATTTAAACATCTGCGCAGTGGTGCTTTTGCCCATACCGATTGAGCCGGTCAGCCCGATAACTATGGGGCGCGCGTCGGTCATTTTGCCAACAAAACTTGGCGCGTTTCTTCGTCCACTTCAGGACGCACGCCAAACCAACGCTCAAACCCAGGGGCCGCTTGGTGCAACAGCATGCCAAGCCCATCCACAGTCTGACAGCCATTTCTGGCGGCATTTTCCAAAAACGCGGTGCGCAGCGGCGTGTAAACAAGGTCCGTCACCACGGCTTTGGGCGACAAGGCCTCAAGCGGGACATTGAATTCAGGCTTACCGACCATGCCAAGCGAGGTCGTGTTGACAACGGTCATCGCGCCTTCCAACATGCTGCCGGCTTGCACCCATTCGACGACGGAAATCTTGGTGCCAAATTCGGCCCGAAGCGCGTCTGCGCGAATGCGTGTGCGGTTTGACAGGCGAATTTCGGTCACGCCGACATCCAAAAGCGACGCAATCACCGCGCGCGCCGCACCCCCTGCACCAAACACCGCCGCCGGGCCAGCTGTTGGCGTCCAGTCCGCATTGGACCTCAGGTTTTCAACAAACCCGTAACCATCTGTATTATCAGCGTAAAGTTTACCATCGGGCCGAAAGATCAGCGTATTTGCAGCGCCGATCAAGGCGGCACGGTCAGTGACAACATCGGCGATCGACAGCACTGTTTCTTTGTGCGGAATGGTAACATTCGCCCCAACAAACCCCATTTTTGGCATGCTGCGCAGGACCTCTTCGAGATCACTTTGCGCCACATCCAAATGAATGTAGTGCCCTTTGACGCCATATCGTTTGAGCCAAAACCCGTGCAAATCCGGTGATTTACTGTGGCCAATAGGGGACCCAATCACGCCCGCCAATGGAATCTTCGTGCTCATGATGAAATCACTCCTCTTTGAGCAAGGTATCCTAGAATTTCGAAAAGCGGTAAACCAAGAACATTGAAATAGTCGCCATCAATACGCGCAAACAGCCGCGCGCCTTCTTCTTCTAACTTATAACCGCCAACAGAATGACGAATGCTGTCCCAATTGCGGGTGACGTAATCATCCAAATAGGCGTCGGAATTGGTTTTCATCTGCAAACGCACTTCGCCAATGTGACGCCATTTCGGCTCACCCGCCTCATAGATCACCGCCGCAGACAGCAGTTTATGCCGCTCACCGTTCAATTCGGCCAGTTGCGCGCGCACCTCGTCTTGGTCTTTGGGTTTGGAAATCAAACGACCTTTAAATGACAACACCTGATCGCAGCCGAGCACGATGGCGTCGGGAAACTTCATCGAAATCTTGCGCGCTTTGCCTTCTGCAAGAGCATCCGCCACATCGCGTGGATACGCGCCTTCGGCAATCAGCGCCTCTTTAATACTATCTTCATCAATAAGCGGCACATTTATTTCAAATGGTACCTTTGCATTGGCAAGCAACGTCTGACGAATCGACGACCCTGAAGCCAATATCAGTGATTGAGACATGTTGATGATCCTGTGGAAAAGATACCCTGAACCGTGTTGGTCCTTACGGGGATAACCATGTCATGGAAAATCCGTGGGGAAAAGTCGGCAGTTTCACGTTTTCTACCAACGCTTTCTCCTAAGTGGAAAAGAAAATTGCGGGGCTGTGAATTTTATCGGCTCAAAAATGCTGTCCAGCAGATATCCGAACACTCATCCTCAGCCTTCAAATTCATAACGTTCTGTTAATTTGACTGTTTTAGATCTTATCCACAGAAACACGTGGTTTTGAACGCTCGGCTTATCCTTGTGTAGAAAGCGATGGGATAACTCGATAATCCACACAATCCACAGGCCCTACAAACAACATCATCTTTTCTTTCTTTCTTATATTATTTTAAGAAGGGTACGAACATTGGAGTGCCCAGAATGAGTGAGATCCTCTCAAACCTATATCCGTGGACCAAATCGCTTCACGTGATTTCCGTGATTTCATGGATGGCGGGTATTTTCTATTTGCCACGCTTATTCGTGCGCCATACCGAAAGCGTCGAAATCGGCAGTGAAACAGATCGCTTGTTTCAAGACATGGAACTCAAGCTCTTCAAAGTGATCATGACACCTGCTGCCACATCAACGTGGATTTTCGGATTGGCATTGGTCTTAACCCCAGGCGTGGTCGATTGGAGCTCAGGCTGGTCTTGGGTGAAAGCGGGCAGTGTGATCCTTTTGACGTGGTTTCACCTTTGGTGCGGCCGCATGCGCAGAGACTTCGTTGCCGGTCAAAATCGTCTGACAGGCAAGCAATACAGGCTGATGAACGAGGTTCCGACTATTTTGATGATCATTATCGTGATCATGATTATCGTGCGGCCAATCTGAGAAAGATTGACTCACCCCACACAGCTGGCTATTGAACCTTAACTCCCAGCCGTCCGGCACTCATGGGAAATTTCACACCACTTTTAAAAACTGATCGCCCTGCGGTCACAGTTTGGATGTCGCGATGACTGTTAATTCCCTTAATCTTTCTGATCTCAAAGCCAAAACCCCCAAAGACTTGCTGGCGATGGCGGAAGAGCTCGAGATCGAAAACGCGTCCACGATGCGCAAGGGCGAGATGATGTTCTCGATCCTCAAAGAGCGCGCCGAAGAAGATTGGGAAATCACCGGCAATGGCGTTTTGGAAGTTCTGCAAGACGGTTTCGGCTTTTTGCGCTCTCCTGAGGCGAACTACCTGCCTGGCCCTGACGACATTTACGTGTCTCCAGAGATTCTGCGTCAATTTGGTATGCGCACCGGTGACACCGTCGAGGGTCTGATGCAGGCGCCAAACGACAACGAGCGCTACTTCACCATGACAAGCGTGACGCAGATCAACTTTGAAGATCCTGAAAAAACGCGCCATAAAATCAACTTCGACAACCTGACACCGCTCTACCCAGACGAGCGTTTGAATATGGAAATCCAAGATCCGACGCTCAAAGATCGCTCTGCACGGATCATCGATCTTGTTGCGCCGATTGGTAAAGGTCAGCGGTCTTTGATCGTGGCGCCACCGCGCACTGGTAAAACCGTGTTGTTGCAAAACATCGCGTCTTCAATCGGCATCAACCACCCAGAGTGTTATTTGATCGTTCTTTTGATCGATGAACGCCCTGAAGAGGTGACCGATATGCAGCGTTCGGTGAAAGGCGAAGTTATTTCGTCGACCTTTGACGAACCTGCCACCCGTCACGTTGCCGTTTGTGAAATGGTGATCGAAAAAGCCAAGCGTCTCGTGGAACACAAACGCGATGTTGTGATCTTGCTCGATTCCATCACGCGCTTGGGCCGTGCCTACAACACCGTTGTGCCATCTTCAGGTAAGGTTCTGACCGGTGGTGTGGATGCCAACGCTCTGCAACGCCCAAAACGCTTCTTTGGTGCCGCGCGTAACATCGAAGAGGGCGGCTCTTTGACCATCATCGCCACCGCTTTGATCGATACAGGTTCGCGCATGGACGAAGTTATCTTTGAGGAATTCAAAGGCACAGGTAACTCCGAGATCGTTCTGGATCGCAAAGTCGCTGACAAACGCGTCTTCCCTGCGATGGACATTCTCAAATCTGGTACGCGTAAAGAAGAGCTTTTGGTCGATGCAAAAGACCTGCAAAAGACCTACTTGCTGCGCCGTATCTTGAATCCGATGGGCACAACCGATGCGATCGAATTCCTGATTTCCAAACTCAAGCAAACAAAGTCGAATTCCGAATTCTTCGACTCAATGAATGCATAATATATAATTATCAATGGGTTAGCCTATGGATACGATTTATGCTCTCGCATCAGCCCGCGGTAAAGCAGGCGTCGCAGTGGTCCGGATTTCCGGGCCTCTTGCGTTTTGGACGGTTGAAAAACTATGTTGTTCTGTCCCCAAACAGCGCCATGCATCCTTGCGCGTTTTGAAAGATGAGCAGGGCGATGTGTTGGATGAGGCTTTGGTTTTGTGCTTTGAAAAAGGCGCATCCTTTACGGGCGAGCAAAGCGCAGAGCTGCAATTGCATGGCTCCGTCGCGATCGTAAAATCTGTCTTGGAAGAGCTGTCCAAATTTGACGGTTTGCGCATGGCAGAGGCAGGCGAATTTACGCGTCGTGCACTTGAAAACGAACGTCTTGATTTGGCGCAGGTCGAAGGTTTGGCGGATCTGATCGAATCCGAAACCGAAGCACAACGCAAACAAGCGATGCGTGTTTTGTCCGGTGCTTTGGGCGATAAGGCCTCTGGCTGGCGCACCTCGCTTATTCGCGCCGCCGCGCTGATCGAAGCGACGATTGATTTCGCCGACGAAGAAGTTCCCGTCGATGTGTCTCCCGAAGTTCTTGAACTGCTGGCCGAAGTGATGCTTGAGCTTGAGGCCGAAGTCTCTGGCGTGCGAATTTCAGAGCGCATTCGCGAAGGGTTTGAGGTCGCCATCGTTGGCCCGCCAAATGTCGGGAAATCAACCTTGCTCAACGCTTTGGCAGGGCGCGAAGCTGCAATTACATCGGAAGTGGCCGGCACAACGCGCGACGTTATCGAAGTGCGCATGGACTTGGCTGGTTTGCCTGTCACCTTGCTCGACACCGCAGGCCTGCGCGACACCACTGATATCGTCGAAACCGTTGGTATCGCACGCGCAAAAGAACGCGCAGAAGCCGCCGATCTGCGGGTCATTTTGATCCGAACTGCGGACGCAGCCCCTGAAATCACACCCAAAAAGGGTGATTTGGTTATTGTTGGCAAAGATGATGACGGCACCTCAGCGCAAATGTCAGTATCAGGCCAGTCTGGCCATGGCATCGAGGCGCTTGTCGCTGCGGTCTCTGATCGCTTGTCATCCATGGCCTCTGGCGCATCCACTGCCACGCGCGAGCGGCATAGAATTTCGATGACAGTGGCTTTGTCCACTTTGGATTCGGCGAAAAATGAAGTACTGATGGGCGCAGAGCGCGCTGAACTGGCTGCAGAAGATATGCGTACGGCGATTCGAGCCCTTGATGCACTTGTGGGGCGCGTTGATGTTGAAAACCTGTTAGATGAGATTTTCTCAAGTTTTTGCATTGGCAAGTAGCCATAGACCTAAGGAATGTTTCACGTGAAACAACGAGATTTTGATGTTGTCGTCGTCGGAGGCGGTCATGCGGGCGCTGATGCGGCGGCCGCGGCTGCACGCACGGGCGCAAAAACGGCCTTGATAACGCTCAAAATGAGCAATATCGGCGTTATGTCGTGTAATCCGGCCATTGGCGGCTTGGGAAAAGGCCACCTTGTGCGCGAAGTCGACGCCCTTGACGGTGTTATGGGGCGCATCGCCGACAAAGCCGGTATTCAATATCGCCTGCTCAACCGTCGCAAAGGCCCCGCAGTTCAAGGCCCACGCGCGCAAGCAGACCGTCAAATCTATCAAACGGAAATGCTCGCCGAGCTTTCAAACACGCCAAACCTAAGCATCGTCGAAAGTGAAGTGACCGATCTTTTGATGGACGGTGATCGTGTTTCTGGTGTGGCTTTGGGGGATGGCAG
>NZ_JBDMZG010000155.1:0-8920 GCF_039769035.1 Pacificibacter sp. | reverse complement strand
GCACATTGGCCTGTGCACGATGTGGGGCACCGAACATAGACATACGTGCAAAGGCGCGGGGTGTGGAAAAGGGCGACACAGCGGCCGCCCTTGTTCAATAATTGTGCGTGCCGTGGCTTATTCGTCCACGCTCAGCGCGACAAAACGTGGCTCGCCGGCGCGACGCACAAGCAACAGCACAGTCTTGCGACCTGCTTCACGCGCCTGTTCCGCACGAGCACTCAAGTCAGCCGGTGAGGCAACGGGCTCTTGGCCCGCTTCGACGATCACATCACCCGCCCGAAGGCCTTTGGTGTATGCTTCTGATGTCTCGTCCACGGCCATAACCGCCAAGCCATTTGTGCCAGCGGCCACACCGAGTTGTTCACGTGTCTCATCGGTCAACGGCGCAACCGTCAAACCGAACAGCTCTGTGTCTTCAACCACAGCTGGCGCATCTTCTTCGGATGTCGGGAAAGCGACTTTTTCTGCCTCTTCGCGACGTCCCAGTGTCACCATAAGCGTTTTGGTTTTGCCATCACGGAACACCACAACGCGAACCGCTTTGCCAACTTCGGCTTCACCAACAGTGCGCACCAAAGCGTTGGCATCTTCGACATCTTTGCCGTCGAAAGACACAATCACATCGCCCGCTTCAATGCCCGCCTCTTTTGATGGACCTTCTGGCACATCAGTGATCAAGGCACCGGATGCAGAATCCAGGCCCATTGCTTCTGCGACATCGTCGCTGACGTTTTGAATTTTGACACCCAACCAACCACGGCGTGTTTCACCAAATTCGATCAATTGATCTGTTACGCGCGTCACAACATTGGACGCCATGGAAAACCCGATACCGATGGAGCCGCCATTTGGTGACAAAATCGCGGTATTCACGCCGATCACTTCGCCGTCCATGTTGAACAATGGACCGCCAGAGTTACCACGGTTGATCGCAGCATCTGTTTGAATGTAGTCGTCATAGGCGCCTTGCAGGGCACGGCCTCGTTGCGACACGATACCTGCGGAAATTGAGAATCCTTGGCCAAGCGGGTTACCCATGGCCATCACCCAATCGCCCATGCGCGCCACATCACTGTCGCCAAAGGCTACGAAAACAAGTGGTTTGTCGCTTTCAACCTTAAGCACTGCGATGTCGGTTTTTGGGTCGGTTCCGACCAAAGTCGCTGGCAAGGTGAAGCCTTCGAAGAACTCGATCTCGATCTCGTCGGCGCCTTCAATCACGTGGTTGTTGGTGACAATGTAGCCATCTTCCGAAATCACAAATCCCGATCCCAAGGCTTGGCTTCGGCGCGGAGCTCTGTTGCCCCCCTGCCCACCACGATCTGAAAATTCTCTAAAGAAGTCTTCGAACGGCGACCCTTCGGGCACCAGTGGGCTGTTGTCGGCAGACGCCTCAACAATGGTTGTTGTTGTGATGTTCACGACGGCAGGGCTCACCGCTTCGGCCAGATCAGCAAAGCTTTCCGGAGCACCACGTGCATCGGCAGTGATCGTTTGAAGCAGCAAAGCAAACGCGCCGATCAGCGCGACGAAAAGCAGCCGAAACTTTGAGTTTTGGGTTTCATTTGAAAATGGAATGACATTTGTCATGGTCATAGGACTCTTTCCTCTTGAATTCATGCGAGCATCAGCAGTCGCGCCACGCCTAGTGTAATCTATGGGTAAATATATGTATCAATCTGTGCAACTCAACGTCAGTCGCTTTCAGTCAACAGCATGTGATCACTGCGTGAAAGATAAAAGCGGGAATTGTGGCAAACATTCCCCTAAGCGCGTTTACAAGTCGTTGAAATTGGCGGGCAAACGCCCGTGTCGCGCATAGAAAAAGGGCCCGTGCATGCACAGGCCCTTTGAAATCATTTTGCAGTCAGATCACTTGCCCGTAGAGGATTTCAAATAATCAAAGAACTCTGAGTCCGGTGAGATCACCATCGTGGTTGTGTCCCCACCAAGGCCGACACGGTACGCGTTGAGCGAGCGGTAGAATTCAAAGAACTCTGGGTCCGCGCCAAAGGCATCCGCAAAGATACGGTTGCGCTCAGCATCTGCTTCACCGCGGGCGATTTCGGCCTGACGACGCGCTGCAGATTCAAGTTCCACAACGGTACGATCCGCTTGAGCCCGCACACGCTGCGCAGCCTCTTCACCACGCGCACGCTCGTCTGCCGCTTCACGTTCACGTTCTGCACGCATCCGCGCAAATGTGGCGTCCAAGTTTTTCTCAGGCAAGTTGGTTTGCTTGAGACGCACATCCAAGATGTCGACGCCCAATTGGTCGGCGCGCGCATCAGCTTGTTCGGTGATTTGATCCATCAACACAGTCCGCTCGGAAGACAAGATTGTGTTGGATGTCACACCATCCGCACCCAAAACAGCACGAATACGGTCGATCAAGATCCCTTCAAGATCGCTTTCCGCTTTGCGCATACCACCAGTGGACACGGCGCGTTTGAATTTCACCACATCAACGATACGGTAACGCGCAAAGGCATCTACCACGAGGCGACGATCATCGGATGGCGTCACTTCGGTTTCAGCTGTTTCAAGCGACAAAATGCGGTCGTCGTAGTATTCGACATTCTGAATCACTGGGATTTTAAAGGCCAAACCTGGCTCTTCTTTGACAGCTTTAATTTGACCAAACTGAATGACCAAAGCTTTTTGGCGTTCATCAACGATGAACACGGAAGACAGGAGAACAACGACGACAACGATCAAGCCGATAAAGATAAATGGAAGCTTATTCATTAGTTTGTCCCCCCTGATTTCTTGAGCTCATTGAGCGGCAAATATGGCACGACGCCAGAACCGCCACTGTTTTCATCCAAGATGATTTTGTCAGTTTGGCTGTAAACTTCTTCGATTGTTTCCAAGTAAAGACGCTTGCGTGTCACATCAGGTGCGTTCTGGTACTCGCCCAAAACAGCTGTGAAACGTGACGCCTCACCCTGTGCTTCGTTGACGACACGCGCTCGGTAACCTTCGGCTTCTTCCAAGATCTGCGCAGAAGCACCACGTGCACCCGCGACAACTGTATTGGCGTAAGCATCCGCTTGTCGTTCCAAACGGTCACGGTCTTGTTCCGCGCCTTGCACTTCGCGGAATGACTGGATCACTTCCGCAGGTGGATCGGCTTTGTCGAGGTTGACACGAACGACCGTGATCCCTGAATCCAAACCATCCAATGTGGACTGGATCAACGTCTTTGCCGTATCAGAAATCAGACCACGATCACGGTTGAGAATGGGTGACAATCTGGACGACGCAATGATTTCACGCATTGAGGATTCAGACACAGCACGCACGGTGCCGCGTGGATCCGCTAAGTTGAACAGGTATTTCGAGGAATCGTTGATGTTCCAAACCACTTGGAAATCGATGTCGACGATGTTTTCATCGGTGGTCAGCATCAAGCCGTTGTCACCAGATCCTGCAACACCAATGCTTTCAGAGCGCTGGCCGGTCACGTTGACCTTTTCGTATGTCACGAAAGGCCAAGGCGCAAAGCGCAAGCCCTCTGTGGTGGTGCGGTGATATTGGCCCAAGAACAGCTCAACACCGTTTTGTTCCGTTTGCACCGTGTAAACTGAGCTGACAAGCCAAACACCAACGGCACCCAAAAGGCCAAGCCCGATCATCCCTTTAGGGATGCCGCCGCCGCCACCTGAGTTGCGCGGAGACGCGCCATTGCCGCCCCCTTTGCCGCCCATCAAAACCTTGAGATACTCGTTGCCCTTGTTGAGCATTTGGTCGATCTCAGGAATTTGAGGTTGATTGCCACCGCCAGGACGGCGGTTGCCGCCGGAGGTGTCTTTGTCATCATTCGAAGGCCCGTTGCCGCGGTTTCCACCGCCACCCGATCCCCATGGTCCGCCGTTATTGCTGGCCATTTAGGTCTGTTCCTCTCTCAAAAACATTTGGCTGCGCCCCTGTCGGAACGCCAAGCCAAGGCTTGTGCATAAGGTGTTCTTTTTGGTCGCGACTTTCAAGGGCTGCGCGCGTCAGCGCAGCCCAAATGTGTGTTTTTCCACATGTTTTCTTATCGCGTTGGCCTCTGACGCCTATTTATGGACGCGAACAGGCGCTTTCATCAGTACAATTTCTTCTGCCATTGTTGGGTGTACAGCAACGGTGGCGTCGAAATCTTCTTTGGTCGCGCCCATTTTCACGGCAACGCCCGCAAGTTGAATCATTTCACCTGCGTGCGGCGCGATGATGTGACAGCCCAAGACTTTGCGCGTCTCTGTGCAGACGATCAATTTGAACATCACCCGTTCGTCTTTGCCGATAAACGCGTTTTGCATGGGGCGGAAAGCGGCGGAATAAACCTCAACGGGGCGTTCCTCGCGCGCTTGCTCTTCGGTCATGCCAACCGCGCCGTATTCTGGCTGGGTAAAGATGGCGGACGGCACGTTGGCGTGATCCGGTTTCATCGGATTGCCTTGGAACACGGTCTCGTGGAACGCCACAGCTTCGCGGATGGCAACAGGTGTCAGCTGAATACGATTGGTGACATCGCCCACAGCATAGATCGACGGAATGTTGGTCTGGCTGTAGTCATCCACCACAACTTCGCCAGCGCGGCCCTGTTTGACGCCAACCTCTTCAAGGCCAAGCCCTGCAACATTCGGCGTGCGCCCAGTCGCGTAGAGCACCACATCAAACACTTTGGTGTTGCCGTCCGTAGATGTCACATGCAAGCCATCATCTTGTTTAGCGATGCTTTCAACGTCAGTGCCCGTGTGCAAATGAACGCCTTGGTCTTTGATCACTTCGGCGATATGGCCGCGTGCTTCATCATCAAAACCGCGCAAGATCTGTGCGCCGCGGTAATATTGCGACGTTTCAGCGCCCAGACCATTAAAGATACAAGCGAACTCAGACGCGATATAGCCACCGCCAACGATCAAGATACGTTTTGGCAATTCAGGGATGTCGAAAATTTCGTTTGATGTGATCGCATGCTCAATACCTGGCACATTTTGTGGCACAAACGGCGTGCCGCCTGTAGCGATCAAGATGTGTTTCGCAGTCACTTCCTTGCCATCAGCCAAGACAACTGTGTGCGCGTCTTTGACAGTGGCGCGTTGGTGAAAAATTTCCACGCCCGCGTTGCCTGCATTCTTGGTGTAGATGGCTTCCAAACGAGACAATTCGGTCTTCAAACGGGTCTGAAACGATTCCCAATTGAAATCGCCAATGGAAATATCCCAACCATATTCAGAGGCCTCTTTTGCCGCTTCTGAGTACTGCGACGCAAAGACCATCAGCTTTTTGGGCACACAGCCACGGATCACACAGGTGCCGCCCATGCGGAATTCTTCCGCCAAGGCCGCTTTCGCGCCCCCTGCTGCGGTAAGCCGCGCCGCACGCACGCCACCAGAGCCACCGCCAATTACGAAGAGATCAAAGTCAAAAGCCATCTGTCGTCACCCAATTTGGAATATTTCTAAATCTGTGGCGATTGTAGTCATACGATGCACAAAACAAAACCCCGCAGCATGCATTGCGGCGTAACTTTTCGTGAACAGCCCACGCGTGTCGCGCAAGACTACAGATCGGTAAAAATGTTTTTCCCGCCCAGCGCCATATCTTCGGCTGCAGCTGGATCATGGATCCCCTGCGCGTCGACATGCCCATCGCCATGGCCAATGAGAACCAGATCGCAGGTATCGATGAACAAACCGTTCTCCACAACGCCTGGCAATTGGTTCAAAGCAAGCGCAAGTTGGCGCGCATGGCCAATACGTTGCACATGCAAATCAATGATATGATTGCCTTCATCCGTCTTGAACAGCGCGTCCCCGTTGCGGCGCAACGTTGTCTTACGCCCCGCAACATCCATCGACACAAGCGTTTCCTCAATCAGCGCGCGCGTGCTTTGCAGGCCAAACGGGATCACTTCGACGGGCAAAGGAAACGCGCCCAAAGTGTCGACTTGTTTGGAGACATCAGAGATCACAATCATCTGGTCCGACGCAGTGGCCACGATTTTTTCGTGCAAAAGCGCGCCTCCGCCACCCTTGATCAGGTTCAACTCAGCATCAAATTCGTCTGCCCCATCAATGGTCAAATCCAGCCATTGCGCCTCATCAAGCGTGGTCAGCGCAAGGCCTTGGGCATGCGCCAAATCTGCGGTGCGCTTGGAGGTTGGCACACACAGGATGTGCAAATTATCCTGACGCACTTTTTGCCCCAACAATCGCACCATCCAATCGGCGGTTGACCCTGTGCCAAGCCCCACCTTCATACCATTTTGTACAAACTCAACGGCACGTCTTGCGGCCGCATATTTGGCGGTATCAATTGGCGACAACCCGCGAGAAGAAACAGTGTCAGGCATCAGGCAGATTTCCTTAAACAAACGTCGCTGCCCCAAGCCCAAAGGCGACACGGCAGAAGCGGTCTCATACAATCAAGCGTATCGCCTTGCGTTGCATGGCGAAAGGCTGGGCGTGTCGTTACGGTAAAGGACAGCATCACTTTTGGTCAAACGTCTTGAATCTTAGGCATCCAAGCACACATGTATCTGACTTTCACTGCGGCGCGCTGTTGTGAGCCATGTTTACAATGGCAGATGTAGCTAAAGCGCTGTTCCAACGGACATCCCCCCTGTGCCCCTTTTTAAATCCAGCACTCTGAAATACGTTCACCTCGTCCTTGGCTGGGTCTGTGTGTTGCTGGGCGTGATTGGCGCGATCTTGCCTTTGCTGCCCACCACTGTCTTTTTCATTTTGGCCGCGTTCTTTTTCACCAAAGGCTCGCCAAGGTTGCGGCATTGGCTTGTGTCCCACCCAACCCTCGGCCCGCCTATTCACAGTTGGGAAGAAACCGGCAGCATCGCACCGCGCATCAAGCTCATCGCCATCGGCATGATGGGCGCAACCTTGACCGCATCCTTGGTGTTCGGCCTGCCTGCGAAAGTGATTGTCATTCAATCCCTGTGCATGGGTGCAGCTGCCTTGTACATTTTAACACGTCCCAACGCGTAAGCGCGGGCTTGCGCAAACGCACTGCGTCGTTCTAATGGCGCCATGAACAACGATCGACCCCTGCTTGGCATCTTTTGCATGCTCGCATTCACCGCCCTTGCACCCATCATGGATGCAAGCGCCAAACTTGCGGGCGACTTTCACGCAACAGGTCAAATCGCTGTCGCACGTTATGCGGTGCAAGGCGCCATTGTATTTTCCTTGGCACTGGTGCTTGGCGCAAAATGGGATTTCACCCGCCGCGACTGGGGGCTTTTGCTGTTGCGGGCGGTGTTCACCTTGGGCTCGACACTCACATTCGTCGCAGCCATCCGCATCATGCCCTTGGCCGATGCCTTGGCCATCGTTTTTGTCGAACCCTTTATCTTGATGCTCATGGGATGGTTCTTTTTGGGCGAAAGCGTGGGACCACGTCGAATCATCGCCTCAGGCGTCGGCTTTCTTGGCGCGCTGATTGTTGTGCGCCCCGGCGTGATGTCTTTTGGCTTCGTCGCCCTGCTGCCTTTGGTGACGGGCTTTTGCTTTGCAGCCTATATGCTTGTCACGCGCTCGCTGCGCAGACACCCGCCGCTGGAGCTTCAAGCCGCCACCTCTGGATTGGCACTCATAATGTCGGCACCGCTTTTGATTGTGTTCGAAGGCAGTGGCACCCTGTTTGATGCCTCTATGCCAGTCGGCAACTCGTGGGTCTTTTTGCTCGGCGTCGGAATGATCGCCACCGTGTCACATTTGTTTTTGACCTTCGCCTTACGCATAGCGCCATCGGCCACAGTCGCACCACTTTCTTACGCAGAAATGGCCTTTGCCACAGTCATTGGATTGTTGATTTTCGGCGACTTCCCCGAACCCACCACATGGCTCGGCGTGGCGCTTATTATTGGCTCTGGGCTTTACGTGATTCACCGCGAACGCATCAACGCGCGCGCAGAATTGACCATACCTAGGACATCTTAGAAGTTGGTGGTCTACCCGAGATCCAGATCCAAAGCATCCAACAAATTTGGCAGCGCCTCGCTGGGCAGAATCAACAGCATGCCATCGCCATGAAGCGTAAGCTCCACACGCGTCGCACTTGCCTCATTTGAGGTGCCGATCAATCCGCCACCCGCAAAAGGGATGTCGTCAATCGGCCAGCGCAATCCCGTGCTGGTACCCGTCACAGGCTTGAACGGAAACAGGGAAACCCGTGTTCCGATCTCAAGTTCAAGCACCAAATGACGCGGTGCGTGGATGCATATGTCAGTCTTGCCGACAATGATGCAGCACTTGTGGGGATTGCGTATCAGACTGTTATACACCGCCAGCTCGTGATCAATCCGCGCGCCCATAAAGCCAACACCAAAAATGATTGGCGCCTCGACGCGCGACAAGCATTTCTCAAAATCAGTGCTGTTTTGCTCGGCAATATGGTGCAAGATTTCACGCGGCAATCGCGCGCGCGCCACCTCAGACACACTGTCAAAATCGCCGATGACCGCGTCTGGGACATGACCCAAATCAAGCGCCGTGTCCGCAGCCCCGTCAGCTGCAACCAGTTTCGGCGCACGTTTTAGCGTTTGCGCCAAGATGTCTGCATCAACTGTTCCACCCCCCAAAAGAGTGACGCCGTTTGAACTGGATAAGATCGTTTCTATCATGCCCGCACCCTGCCTTATTTGCCGTTCAGCCACAATTAGAACACGAAAAAATCACGCTCTTTTCTCAGTTTGGCTCTGAATTAAGACTTGTTTAAGACCGAAAACCAAAAGGCTGAAGAACGAAGAAGGTGAGTGTGCAATGGCAAACAATAACAAAGCTCTGACAGTCTCTTACGGGATGTTGTCTTGCACTTTTAAAGGTTTCGATGATCCCATGTCCGCCATGCGCGACATCATCAATCACTTCAAAGATGTTGGCACAGACGCGCCACCCTATGGTTTTGAGGT
>NZ_JBDMZG010000154.1:0-29239 GCF_039769035.1 Pacificibacter sp. | reverse complement strand
CTTGCATCACGGGCCCTTTGTCCGTTTCAAGGTTACAATTCTGGTTACAATGATGGTTACAACTGAGAATAGGGAATGCTGTGAACGTTCGTCATCTCGTGAATCGGTCAGGGCGATATCACGCGCGGTTGGTGGTTCCGCAGGAGCTCCGCAAGATTGTCGGAAAGACTGAACTTCGTACGCCTCTTGGCGGTGACTACCGTCAGGCGCTCAAGCTTCTCCCCGGGGCTGTGGCAAGTCTACAAAATGAGATCTCAGTTGCTCAGCGAAAATGTGCGAGCAAATCTACTCGGAATGGTGAGCATACGGTTGCGCGCTACCCACTGACGCCGCAACAGATTGCCTTTCCTTTGTTGCAGTAAATGCTATCGAAAGAGCGGTATCAAACCGTGACAGGTCCACAACGTCTATGAAGCTCTAGTCACCAATTGCGGATCGTATTTCGACTAATTGGGCTCGGTAGAATTTTGTGCGATGTCAGTGCAAAATTTGCTCTCCAAATTGTCAAAATTGTCGTTGTCCGCCGAACTGACAAAGCTCTCGGGTTGCAGTCGCAATGCAATTAGACTAGTATACCAGTCATGGAGCATGAGACTCACTCACCAACCGACAAACTGCAAGTTCTGGTCTTTGGGACGGGATTTGCTGGGCAGGGTCATACAGATGCCTTTCGTGCCACGGGGGCAGATGTAGTAGGACTCGTTGGACGGACCCAGAGCGTCGTTGACGACGTCGCAGAGCGCATGGCCATTCCCTTTAGTGGGACCAATTGGCAGGAGGCGTTAGAAATCTGCAAGCCGGACATTGTGTCTATCGCAACGCCGGGCGGTGCGCATTATTATCCCATCAAACAAGCCATTGCGTTTGGCTGTCATGTCTTTTGTGACAAGCCAATGACCGCATGCGGTGAGACAGCCTTGGAGCTTTATCAACTCGCTTGCGACAAAGGGTTCAAGACGGCTTATGCAGCGAGCTTTCGGTAT
Organism: Pacificibacter sp.; assembly: GCF_039769035.1. Lineage (NCBI taxonomy): Bacteria > Pseudomonadati > Pseudomonadota > Alphaproteobacteria > Rhodobacterales > Roseobacteraceae > Pacificibacter > Pacificibacter sp. The sequence continues at coordinate 28,256 of NZ_JBDMZG010000154.1, read as the reverse complement.
ACGCCAAGTGTTTTGCACGCCAAGCTGCTGGTCGCAGAAGGTGCGATTGGCGAACCTGTAGAGGTCGAGTGTATTTCTCATTTCAATCTTGAACGTGACATCCCGTTCGGTTGGTCGCACCGGCGCGAAGAGGGTGGCGGTCGGCTGAACAACAACTTCACGCACACGCTGTCGATTGTGTCCTCGATCCTTGGGGGTAGGGTCTCCAAAGTCATTGGTGAGGTGCGCGATGATTTGGGCCGGGCGCCAATTGTTGAGGGGGTTCACAACTTCATGACGCGGCGCGATTTCATTCCTAAAGACCTTGATGATCCTACCCTTGAATGGGGGGCCAGCGATGTGGAGTGGTCCTATACCGTCATGACGCAACACGAGAGCAGTTTTGCCACCAAGCCCGTGTCCGTTCTGTTTAAGCACGGCGGGCTGGTCCCGCGATTTCATGACGACCACATTGTGATCTACGGCACCAAGGGTGCGATCTATCTGAAGGGGCATTACGGCAGCGGAGAGCTCTCTTTGTACGAACAGGGCAGGGGGTGGGGCACCGTGACAATGCCTGAGGGTCTTGCCGCGACGATTCCGGACGTCTTGGGCGAAACCGAACAATGCTGGCACTATCTCGCGCGCGAGTTTGTCAAAGACATTCAAGGCGAACCTGGCGCCCCATACCCCACATTCAAAGACGGCAGTCAGTATCAAATGCTGATCGATATCATCCGTAAAAACGACAATTGGACCGATGTTTCGCATCTGGCCTGAAGAAGGAATTGAGACATGAAAATCACCGGTGCAAAGGTCTTTGTTGGCGGTCCAAAAAAGAACTATGTAACGCTTAAGATCATGACCGATCAAGGCGTTTACGGCTTGGGTGATGCGACCCTAAACAACCGTGAAACGCTGCCCGCGCATTACTTAGAGCAATACTTGATTCCCAACTTGATCGGGATGGATCCACGCAACAGTGAGGACATCTGGCAGTTCATGTACCGTGGGGCTTATTTCCGGCGTGGTCCCATCGCGATGGCCGCCTTTGGGGCTGTCGATATGGCGCTTTGGGACATCAAAGGCAAGCTGGCGAACATGCCGGTCTATCAGCTATTCGGCGGCAAGAGCCGCGAAGGGGCGATGGTCTATGCCCATGCCACGGGGGCTGATCTTGAAGACCTGACAGATTCGATCACAGGGTATGTTGAAGAGGGCTATAAGGCGGTGCGCGTGCAATGCGGCATTCCCGGCATGCCCACCGCCAGCTATGCGGTGCCTGAAACCAAGGGTCAGACCAAAAACTATATTAGTGACTTTTCTGGTATCCGCCCGAAAGTCGAAGTTTGGGACAGTGATCGCTATATCCGATATATGCCTGGCGCGCTGGCTGAGATCCGTGATCGGTTTGGCCCAGAGCTGCACATCCTTCATGACGTCCACCACCGTTTGACCCCGCGCGAGGCGGCGGAGTTTGCCAAAGCGGTCGAGCCCGTGCGCTTGTTCTGGATGGAAGACCCAACACCTGCGGATGATCAAGATGCCTTGCGTTTGATACGCCAGCATTCGACCACGCCGATTGCGATTGGCGAGGTGTTTAATTCAATTTGGGACTGCAACAAGTTGATCGAAAATGAGCTGATCGACTACATCCGCGTTGCGGCCACCTATGGCGGCGGGATCACGCATTTAAAACGCATCATCGATCTCGCTGGTTTGCACCACGTAAAAACAGGGTTCCACGGCGCGCCAAGCCATTCGCCGATTTCGATGGCGGCACAAGCGCATCTGAACGCATGGGCACCGAATTTTGGTATTCAGGAATACCTTGTCTTGGGCACGCCCGAATGTGACGCGTTGTTCCCGTCTGAGCACCGTATGGAAAACGGAATGGTTTACGTCAGCGACGCGCCAGGTCTAGGGGTCGATTTTGATGAAAAAGAAGCCGCGCGCTATTCCTATCAGCCGGGCAGCCATCCTGTTGTGCGCCTACAAGACGGAACGATGTGGGATTACTGATCCTACAAACCACCCACTTGGGCGAGACGTCTAGGCTCTATCCATCGCTGTAGAGCCGACGTCGTAACGCTAAACCTCTCCGCCATCCTTCTGCACAACGGCCATGGGCGATGCACTCATTCAGCGATTTTGGCGCGTTTCCAGTTGCCGGTGTAAAGGCGGCGGTGGAAGGCGGGGAATTTGATCAGCTCTTCCCAGAATAGCAGCGACAGAACCCAGAACGCAGACAGATCGAAATACAGCACAGCCAGTGCAGTTGCGGGCACGCGAAACAGCCATTGGGTCCAGACGAATAGGTGCATGATATAGATGGTGTCGCCGCTGGCGCGCAACGTGTTGCCGCAAATCGCGTTTGACCCTTTTGGAAACGGGAGGACGATGAGTATGGGCAGAAATGCCAAAAGAACCATACGGGTTTCAGTGTTGAGATCGGCATAAAGCGTGTTCGCGGACAAGCACACCAGAAGGTAAATGATCGAGACAATCGCAGCCGCGATGAAGGCCCCGCGCCAAGCTCTGCTTAGAAACCGATCCAAGAGCGCCTCGCTGCGGTTTTGTCCCAAAAGCTGTGCCACAAAAATACCTGTCGCCTGCGACCACTGCATGCCAATCGTACCTGCCACCATGATCCATGGCGCAATGATCGTCATCGCCGCGAATTCATTCAGGCTTAAGCGCGCATAGATCAACGCACAGACCTGAGCGGAAAAAACGGCGCTCATAAACGTCGCAGCAATGGGCAGGGAGAATGCGACGTGGCGTTTGAGCGTTTTGCGAAAGTCTGACTGCCGCCACCCTTCGACGTGGCGCAAATGCCCGTCAAGTTGGAGCAAGCGTATGAGCAGAAATCCAGCCTGAACCACGACAGCAACCGCGCTGCCCATGGCGGCCCCTGCAACGCCGAAGGCTGGGAAGCCGAAATATCCATGAATCAAAATGATGCTTAACGTCACGTTGATCGGCAACGACAAGCAAAAGCTGTAAAGGGGCAGGCGGGTGCGACCACAGCCGTTGAAATAGCTCGATAAACACTGGCCAATCGCTTCGCCCACGATGACAAACGAGAAGATCGCGAGGTAATCTTTTGACAGCGTCGCGGCCTCAAGGCTTGGGGCTGTGGCGTCAATCAAGGTGCCGCCTGTTAGGATAATCACGCCAAGCCCAAAACATCCGACAAGCAAGCTGATGATCATGCCTGAGGCCAGCGCGGATTTCAAAAAGACCGCGTCGCCCGTACCAAAAGCCTGCGCTGTGCGGATTTGCATGGCGTTTGCGAAGGCCAAAATACCACCCAAAACAAAGCCTGCGATTGCTGCGGCCAATCCCATGGCGGCCAGAGCCGTTTCTCCCAGCGATGAAACCAAGTAGGCGTCAATCACAACGGTGCCGTGTAGCATAATCGCCTTGAGTGTCATGGGCCAAGCCAGCGCAAAAACGTCTCGCGCTGTTGGATCAGACTTAAGTCCTGAGGGGGTTTCGGCCGACTTGGATAACATTTTGTCTAGGTGTCCCGATGCGAAGCCGGCTTAGTGGACTTCCAAGACGCGCCCAAATGTTTACGCGTCTTTGTTTATAAAATAGCTCGCGTTCATTTCTGAGATTTGTTCGATTGTCTCATCCAAACGTGACAAGTGAAGCACGCCAGCTTTGACCGCGCGTTCGGCGTCATGTGCCTTCACCGCGTCTGCGATTTCGCGGTGATCGGCGACGAGATCAAGCATGCGCGCCTCTTTTGACAGGCCCAAACGACACAGCCGATCGACCTTTGATTTCTCGACCCAAATGACTTCGAATGCGAAATCCGCTTTTGCAATCTCACAAAGGGTTTCGTGAAACGCATAGTCAAGCGCACCGAACCCAACGAGGTCTCCCGCTTCGATCACATAATCTTGTCGTTTCAGGCAGGCATCCAATTTCGCCCCGCCAGCAGCATCACAGTGTTTTGCGGCGCGTTGCAGCACTTCTTTCTCAACTGAGGCACGCACAAAGCGCGATTTTTCAATCTCTCTCATCGAAAAACGCATGACCTCTGTCGCACGTTGGGGACGGATCAGCAGCAGATCAAGGTTTGCCAATCGGCTAAACGCATCGCGCACTGGTTGACGGGATACCCCAAAGCGCGCGGCAATTTCAGCCTCAGAGATTTTGTCACCTGGTCGAAGGCGAAGTGTCGAAATCTCATCGTAAAGGTAGTCGAAGATGTTATCAACGCGGGGGCGGCGATCACCAACATAGGGGGCCTGAGCCATTACATATTCTCCCTTTGTATTGAGCCGAACGAGTGGCATGACCAACCAGCGGCGGGTGAGTGTTTTAGATGAGTGAATGCAAACCCATTCGCGCCCAAGGTGACATGAAACTCGGCGCCCAGCAATGTACCAAGCCGGCGGTGTCGTTCAATTCCCAACATTTTTTTCTTTCTTTTTAGGTGCGTTAAGTCTCGCACGACCATCCTAACGGAAATTTATCTGGTATACCAGTAGAAAGACTAGTATACCAGCAATGAAGAAGCGACGAATCTTCAGAATTTCGACGTTCCGCAGGAGGCGGAGCCACTAGGGAGAAAAGTGATGTCAGGTGTCAGTCTACAGGGGCTCGTAAAGGCCTACGGTGCTGTTCAAGTGGTCCATGGGATCGATTTAGAGGTGATGGAAAAAGAGTTCGTCGTTTTGGTCGGCCCGTCTGGTTGTGGAAAATCAACGACGCTCCGCATGATCGCTGGCTTGGAAGAAATCAGCGGTGGCGATCTAAGCATCGACGGTCGCCACGTGAACCGTGTTGCCCCCAAAGACCGCGATGTCGCGATGGTGTTTCAGAACTACGCGCTTTATCCGCATCTCGATGTGGCTGAGAACATCGCGTTTGGCCTGCGCATTCGTAAAGAAAGCAAAGAAGTCATTGCCGACTCTGTTGAAGAGGTCGGCGAAATTTTGGGCCTGACCCCGTATCTTGAGCGCCGTCCTGCAGACTTGTCCGGCGGTCAACGTCAACGGGTTGCAATGGGACGCGCTATCGTGCGCCGTCCAAAGGTTTTTCTGTTCGACGAACCCCTTTCTAATCTCGACGCCAAACTGCGCACCCAGATGCGTGCCGAAATTAAACGATTGCACAAACGCCTTGGTGTGACGTCCATTTACGTCACCCACGATCAGGTTGAAGCCATGACGCTCGCGGACCGGATTGTGGTGATGAACGATGGCCGGATTGAGCAAATCGGCACACCGATGGAATTGTTCCTGAATCCTGTGAACACCTTCGTTGCAGAGTTTCTTGGCTCTCCGCCGATGAACATGGTCAAGGCCCGCATTGCCACCTCGAAAGACGGTCCTTTTGCAGAATTTGGCGATCAAAGTATTCCGCTCGCGGACCTTGAGGCGCTCAAAGGTGCTGACGGGAAAGACGTGATCCTTGGGATCAGACCGGAGTTTGTAACGGTTGCAGAGGCAGGGGACCCGAGTGGCGTTCCTGTTGAAGTGGACCTGATTGAGACCCTCGGCTCAGAAGCTTTGATCCACGCCAGCCTGCAGGGCACGCCCTTTGTCATTCGGACAGGCACGGTTGGGCAAATGGATGTTTTGGACGGAGTCTCAGGCTTCAAAATCGAACCGAACTTGATTCGCATTTTTGATGCCGAATCCGGATTGGCACTGCCCGGACAGGTGTTGGTACAATGAGCAAGGATCCCAACGGTACCAGCGCGCAAGCCAACCGGTTGGCAGCGGACATCCGGCGCCAAAACAGACCCAGCACACTTGTCCGCATAGGTGAGCATTTGCGACGCGAATGGCAGCTTTATGCGATGTTGTTGCCGACCATCATCTGGCTTTTGGTCTTTTTGTATAAACCGATGTATGGGCTGCAAATTGCCTTCAAGGATTACTCGATTTTCCGCGGCGTCGCGGGAAGCCCGTGGGTTGGCTTTGAACATTTCCATAGCTTGTTTAACAACGATCAGTTCCTGCGGGCCTTGAAAAACACCATTATCATGAGCGCATACGGGCTGCTTTTTGGCTTTCCCGTGCCGATCTTACTGGCCTTGATGTTCAACGAAGTTCTAAACCAAGCGTTCAAGAAAACGGCCCAGACGATCGTCTATCTTCCGCACTTCATCTCATCCGTGATTATTGCCGGTATCGTCATCACGTCCTTCTCGCCCTCGGCCGGGATCGTGAACACTATACTCGGGTGGTTCGGGATGGACTCGATCTATTTTCTGACCAAACCCGAATGGTTTCGACCGATCTTTATCGGGACAGGCATCTGGCAAGAGGCGGGGTTCCAATCCATCGTTTATCTTGCGGCCATCGCTGGTGTCTCCCCAACGCTTTACGAATCTGCAGTTGTTGATGGGGCGACCCGTTGGCAGATGATGTGGAAGATTACGGTGCCGTCGATCATGGCGACGATCATCATCATGTTGATCATCCGCATCGGCAATATCCTCGAGATTTCGTTCGAGATGATCATCCTGCTGTACCAACCAGCGACTTATGAAACGGCGGATGTGGTGAACACCTTTATCTACCGACAGGGCCTACAGGGCGGGCAATACGACTTTGCCGCTGCCGCAGGTCTGTTCAACGCAATCGTGGCCTTCATCCTCGTGATAACCGCCAACTCGATTTCAAAGCGCTATTCGCGCACATCACTGTGGTAGGGGAGGGAAAACAATGTCGAATATGAATCTCTATTCACGCGGCGACAAGCTTTTCGTGATCATAAATATGTTCCTGATCGCGATCTTCACGATCTCTGCCTTGTATCCTTTTATCTATATCGCGTCTTTGTCGATGAGTACTGGTTTTGAGGCCCGTGCAGGCAACGTTATCCTGACGCCAGTTGGCTTCACGCTTGAGGCCTATAAGCAGGTGCTCAGCGAACCGTTGTTCTGGACCAGCTATAAGAACACGTTCATCTACACGATCTTTGGCACGTTGATGAGCTTGGCTTTCGTGATCCCAGGCGCTTATGCCCTGTCACGTCCGCAGCTTTATGGTCGCCGGTTCTGGAACCTGACAGTCGCTTTTACCATGTGGTTTCACGCCGGCCTGATCCCGTTCTTTCTGAACATGCGCGATCTTGGACTGCTCGACAGCTATTTTGGCATCATCGTCGGATTTGCGGTCAGTGGTTTCAACATTATTCTGTTGCGCAACTTCTTTGAAGCGATCCCCCAATCCTTTGAGGAGGCGGCGCGGATGGATGGCGCGAATGAATTCCAAGTGCTGTGGAAGGTCTACATGCCGCTGTCCAAGCCTGCCATCGCGACGGTCGCACTGTTTTGCATCGTGTCGCGTTGGAACGGCTTTTTCTGGGCAATGGTCTTGTTGCAAGACGAAGACAAAATCCCACTGCAAGTCTATCTGCGTCACGTCATCGTCGAACTGTCTGACGATGAAGAATTCGCCAATTCGCTGCTGACCTCGGCCTATTCGTTCGAGACGGTCAGCGCCGCGATCATCGTCTGCTCGATCATACCGATCCTGCTGATTTACCCCTTCCTCCAAAAGTATTTCAGCAAGGGCATCTTGCTGGGCGGAGTGAAGGAATAACACCACCAACAAAACCAATAAAAACAACGTTTGTACCCAGGGAGAAAACTATGAAAAGACTATCGCTAACGCTTGCCATTCTTGGCACCACGGCCTTTACGGCCCCCGCATTTGCCGACGGACATCTCAAGATCGTTGATGAACCACTGGAACTGACCATTCACATGCACTGGCCGCGTGCCCAAGGGTATGGCGTTGGCGGTTCACCAAGCGAGATCTACCCAGTTGAAGAAGCTGCGCGTGAAATGACGGGTATTCACCTGACGGACGCAACAGCTGGGCGCAACAGCACCGACAGCCTTGAGGCGATGAATTTGTTGATCGCGCAAGGCGATATGCCTGACATCGTTGGCGGTCATTTGATCAAACAGCCGGTGAACGAATTTGGCCCGCAAGGGGCGTTCATTCCGCTGAACGATCTGGTCGCTGAACACGCGCCAAACATTCAAGCGTTCTGGGATTCACACCCTGAGGTTTTGGCCTCGATCACGGCATATGATGGAAACTATTACTACATCCCGTACCTGCCTGACGGCAAATATGGCCGCGCTTGGTTTATGCGTCAGGATTGGCTTGACGCCTTGGGTCTAGAGCAGCCACAAAACGTGGCAGAGCTTGAAGCCACACTGATTGCCTTCCGCGATCAAGATCCAAACGGCAATGGCGAAAAAGACGAAATCCCATATTTCGCGCGCCAATGGGAAGAAGTGAACCGTCTGCTGACGCTTTGGGATGCGCGGTCTTCCGGCTCAGACACCTACCATGATTTTTACATCACGGATGGCGGAACCGTTGAGCATCCATATGCGCAAGACGCCTATCGCGACGGTATTTCGAACATCGCGCGTTGGTATGCTGAAGGGCTGATTGACTCTGAAATCTTTACCCGCGGCTCATCCTCTCGTGACTTCCTGCTGTCGGAAAACCTTGGGGGTTTGACCCACGATTGGTTTGCCTCAACGTCCGGCTACAACGGCAAACTTGCGGACAAGATTGATGGCTTTAACTTCATCCCGTTCCTTCCCCCGGCCTCTGCCGGTGGCGTGCGCATGGAAGAACACCGCCGCATTCCTGTGAAACCAGATGGCTGGGCCATCAGCCACACCAACGATCACCTGGTCGAGACGATCAAGTACTTTGATTTCTGGTTCACCGAAGAGGGCCGTCTTATGTCCAACTTCGGCGTTGAAGGCAAAACGTGGAACATGGTCGACGGCCAGCCTGTCTTTACCGACGAGGTTCTGAATTCCGATGCCGCGATCAATAGCCAGATGTATCTTGAAGGCGCGCAAATTCAGCGCGGGTACTGGCAGGATTACCGCTATGAATGGCAGTGGACGGCTGAAGCCGCCCGAAAAGGTATCGAGCTTTATGATACCGAAGACCTGCTCGTAGATCAGTTCCTTGGCGTCGCATTCACTGAAGATGAACAGGCGATCTATGACCGTCATTGGCCGTCCTTGCGCACCTACATGCTTGAACGCAATCAGGCGTGGATCTTGGGCACAGGCGACGTTGTCGAAGATTGGGATGACTACATCGAGACGATCAACGAGATGGGCTATGAGGCGGTGCTTGAAGTCATCAATGCAGCCTACGTTCGTCAGTACGGCTAGGCCTGCGTAAATCATCACGTGTGGCCGGTGCAATGTCGGCCGCACGTTCTTTTCAAACCGATGACCTAAAGGATCTCAAATGTCCGCTCAATCTCTTCCAGTGCTCGACGAACCCAAAGCAGGCCGTTTGACGATCCAATACACGCCGAACGAAGACACTCCGATTGTCGAAAATCCGCCAAGGTTTTCGTGGCTTCCCGTCATCGAAGACGAAGCGCATTACATGGTGCGTATTTCGACCGATCCGAAGTTTTCGCCCAAAGCGACACAGGTTTTCGCGTCCATTCCATTGAATTTTTTCACACCAGACGTGGCCTTGCCAACTGGCGACTATTACTGGTCATATGCCGTATGCGACCCTGACACAAACGCGCCCGCCACAAAGTGGAGCAGCACGCGCAAGTTCACCGTCACAGACGATCTGCCAGAGACGGCGTTGCCGTCGCGCAAGGCACGGTTTGATAAGGTGGAAACCGGCCACCCGCGTTTGTGGATGACACCAGATCGGCTTGCGACGTTTCGCGACGCGGTGAAAGCTGACCCAACCCACTGCACGTGGTCGACCTTCTATGAAAAATCCGTGCTGCCGTGGATGGACCGCGAAGTCATGCGTGAACCCGCCGGCTATCCCGACAACAAGCGCGTCGCGCCCGTGTGGCGTCAGACCTATATCGACCTGCAAGAAGCGTGGTACGCCATTCGCCACCTTGCCATTGGCGGGTCCGTCACGGGTGATGCGGATTTGACTGCGCGCGCCAAAGAGTGGCTCCTGGAAGTCGCGTCATGGGACCCGATGGGCGTCACGTCCCGGGCTTATACAGATGAGTGGGCGTACCGGACGACCAATGCTTTGGCGTGGGGCTATGACTGGCTGTACAACGACATGTCGCCAGATGAACGCGCGACTGTGCGCGCCGCTTTGATGGCCCGCACCCGCGACATTGCCGAACACGCGATCAACAATGCCAAAATTCATCTGTTTCCCTATGACAGCCACGCCGTGCGCTCGGTCTCGTTGACGCTTATCCCTGCCTGCATTGCATTGCTGGGCGATGACGACGATGAGGAAGCCCGCGAATGGTTGAATTACTGCATCGAATTCCTGTTCACGGTCTACACCCCATGGGGTGACACGGACGGTGGCTGGGCCGAGGGCACGAACTACTGGATGATGGGCCTCGCCTATCTGATCGACGCCGCGAACCGGTTAAAGTCGTTCACGGGCCTCGATCTGTACAAGCGTCCGTTCTTTCAAAACACAGGCGACTTCGCGCTGTATTGCAAAGCGCCGAACACGCGGCGCGGCACCTTTGGCGATGACAGCACCCAAGGCGATTTGCCCTGTATCAAGACTGGCCTAAATCTGCGCCAGTTTGCGGGTGCGACCGGCAAGGGTGAATACCAATGGTATTGTGACGAAAACCTGCGGCTGAATCCAGGAACAGAAAAGGCCTTTTACAATTGGGGGTGGTGGGACACCCATTTCGATGAATTGGTTTTCCAAACCGATTTCCCAGTGGTCAAAGCGACGCCGCCTGAAAGCGGTTTCCGCCACTTCAAAGGCATCGGCTGGGTCGGTGTGCAACACGCGATGGATGATCCTGACAACCACATCCAATTCGTGTTCAAGTCGTCTCCGTTCGGATCGATCAGCCACAGCCACGGCGACCAAAATGCATTCTGTCTTTCAGCTTACGGCGAAGACCTTGCCATTCAATCTGGGCACTATGTGGCGTTCAACTCATCCATGCACCGCAACTGGCGACGCCAAACCCGATCCAAAAATGCGATCTTGATCAATGGCAAAGGCCAGTACGCCGAAAAAGATAAAACCAAGGCGATGGCCGCAACCGGCAAGATCATCGCGGCGGAACAACACGAAGATCACATCTTTATTCACGGCGATGCCACAGCGGCTTACCAAAGCCTGTCGCCTGAAGTGACGCGCGCCGCGCGCAAAATCTATTTCGTACGCAACGACTACTTCGTGATCGTCGATGAGGTGGACGCCGAAACGCCGGTCACCATCGACTGGTTGTTGCACGCCAACGCTCCGTTTGAGCTGGGTAAAACGTCATTTCGCAACACGGGCGAACGGGCTGGCTTTTATGGTCAGGTTGTTTGGTCCGAAGCGGGCAAACCGGACATCACCCAAAACACCGGTTTTCCCGATGTCGATCCCGCGGAGTACGATGGCCTCCCTGTGAGCACGTGTCTCACTGCCAAGTACCCCGCGGCGACTCGGCATCGCATCGCAACTCTGTTGGTGCCTTACAAACGTGATGCGCCGAAACGGATTTTCAATTTCCTAGACGACCAAGGCTATGACGCCGACCTCTATTTCACAGATGTCGACGAAAACACCTTCAGGGTCGTCATGAAAAAACTTGCCAATACTTAACATTTATCTGCCGGAACATCCGGTCGACTGGAAGGATACGAATATGAAACTTCAAGGAAAAACAGCGATCATCAGTGGTGGCGGCCGTGACATCGGTTTGGCCGTCGCACGCAAACTTGCATCAGAAGGCGCAAGCGTTGCGATCAACTATTTTTCAAGCAGCGAAGGGGCGGACAAGGCCGTCGCAGACATCACCGCCAGCGGTGGACGCGCGTTTGCCATGCAGGGTGATTTGACCAAACAAGCCGACGTTGACGCGCTGGTGTCAAAAGCCGCGAGTGATTTTGGCAGCGTAGATATCCTTGTGAACAACGCCGGCGGCTTGATCTCCCGCAAGACCATTTCAGAAATGTCGGTTGAGCATTGGCAGGCGGTGATGGATTTGAACCTGACCAGCACGTTCTTGATGACCAAAGCCTGCCTTGAGCACATGGACGAAGGCGCGATTGTGAATCTTGCCAGCCAAGCGGGTCGCGATGGTGGCGGAGCAGGTGCCGTTGCCTATGCAACATCCAAAGGCGCTGTAATGACGATGACCCGTGGTTTGGCCAAAGAGCTCGGCCCCAAGGTTCGTGTGAACGCGCTGTGCCCTGGCATGATCGACACTGATTTCCATAACATTCACACGCCAGACGCGGGTCGTCGTGGGTTCGAAGCTGCAGCCCCCTTGAAGCGCCAAGGTCACACTGATGATGCGGCCAACCTCGTCTTGTTCCTTGCTTGTGACGACAGTGCGTTCATCACCGGGACAAACATCGATCTGAACGGCGGAATGCTGTTCTCATAACGACACGTGAGGATGTTTTATGTCTGATTTTCCAGTTGTCCCAACGGGCGAAAACGTAACACGGCAAGTGTTGTCTGATCATCAAGAGTTGATGGTGGTTGCCTTTCGCTTTGGCGATGCGGGCGCAGTTGGGGCTTTGCACAGCCATCCCCACGTGCAGTCCACCTATGTTGAAAGCGGTCGTTTCCGCTTCACCATGGGGGATGAGAAACGCGAGGTCGGTCCGGGCGACAGTTTCGTCATCCCGTCGAACGTGATCCACGGCTGCGTTTGCTTGCAGCCCGGAACATTGATCGACTGCTTCACGCCGCGTCGGGACGACTTTTTGTGAAAGGTCGAAGCACCAGATGCGTATGTTAGCAATCGGAGAATGCATGGCTGAGATGGCGCCTTCAGAAACTCCGGGCGATTTTCGTCTGGGGTTTGCTGGCGACACGTTCAACACCGCGTGGTACCTTGCGCGGCTCAATTCCGACGTCGACGTCGCCTATTTCACAGCTGTGGGCGACGATGCTATATCGCAACAGATGCGCGCAGCCTTTGTCGCAGCGCGCATTGATGACAGCCACGTCCAAGTGGTGAAAATCAGCACCGTTGGCCTTTACATGATTTCGCTTTCGGATGGCGAACGTAGCTTTTCATACTGGCGGGGCCAATCTGCCGCGCGGCAGATGATGCAGGACGCAAGCGCGTTGGAACGTGCAATTGCAGACGCGGACCTCGTCTATTTCTCGGGTATCACTTTGGCCATTTTGGACGAACCTTCGCGCGCGCGTCTTTTTGCGGCCTTGGGTGCTGCCCGTGTGGCAGGCAAGACCATTGCTTTTGATCCAAACCTTCGGCCGCGCCTTTGGTCCGACACGCCCGTGATGACGGACGCTATCATGCAAGGTGCTGCCGTAAGTGACATCGCTCTGCCGTCGTTTGAAGATGAGGCCACGTGGTTTAACGACTGCGATCCCGAGGCCACCGCAGACAGATACGTCGCAGCCGGAACTACGACGGTTGTCGTCAAGAACGGCCCCAATCCTGTGTTCTATCACCAAGACAAGCGTCGCGGTTCGGTGCTCGTTCCCCCATTGAACACGGTCGTCGACACGACGGCGGCTGGCGATAGTTTTAATGCGGCAATCCTTGCCGGTTTCATGGCCAAGACCGATTTTACAGACAGTATCCGCGTGGCCTGTCGCGTGGCTGGAGCGGTCGTACAGGGCAAGGGCGCGCTTGTGCCCATCGAGTTGAGCTTGCGCGCATGATCACTCCGATTTTGAAGGACACTCCTATGGCCAATCCGCCCCTTGCCGAGACCATAACACTTGCACCCGACACGCTTTCTTTGTTGTCAAACGCCAGCACCGCCACCATTGCGACTTTGCTGTTCAAACGCGGCTATCACAACGCCTATGTGCAGGGCGTTGTGCCTATGGGGGCAGGCAAGAAAACACTGGTCGGGCCTGCTTATACGCTGCGCTATATTCCGACGCGTCCCGACACTGATCCGTTTGACGCCTTTCGCGAACAAGACCACCCGCAGCGCGTCGCGATCGAGGAATGCCCCGAAGGCGCGGTTCTGGTGATGGATTGCCGCGGCGATGCCTCCGCTGCGTCTGCTGGGTCGATCCTTCTGACACGCTTGCAAGTGCGCGGCGCAGCAGGGGCCGTCACCGATGGCGGCATTCGCGACGCTGCAGGTGCGGGCGCGCTGGACATGCCGGTCTTTGCTGCCAAACCCTCTGCGCCCACCAACCTGACCAAGCACCACGCCGTTGATATCGGCCGCCCGATCGCCTGTGGCGGCGTCGCGGTCTATCCGGGCGACATTGTGCTTGGTGATGAGGACGGCGTGATGATCATCCCGCGCCACCTTGCCGATGAGCTAGCGCAAGAAAGCGTCGGGATGGAACTTTTTGAAGCCTTCGTTCTTGAAGAGGTCAGCAGGGGTGTGCCGATTTTAGGCCTCTACCCGCCAACGCTACCGGATACATTGGTGCGTTTTAAAGCTTGGAAATCCAAGACTTAGGATTGGCTTGAGGGTGTAGATTGGAATGTTTTTAAAGGAATGTTGACTCAAGGCATAATACTAGTATACCACATTGGGAGAGTTGACAGCAGGGCATCACACCTCGTGTCCGCAGTGAACGAAAACAGGGATCAAAGCTTAACAGTTACTAAACAATCAGAGTGATAGGGAGGAACCTAACTATGATACAAAGAAATTTCTCGAGACACCTACTTGGTGCTGCGGTTGGTATGTCCATGGCCTTAGCCGGGTCGATGGCGTCAGGGGCTGACTTGCGTGGATGGAACATCCATGTTGAGGATTACCCTGTATCGATCGCAATGGAATCTTTCATGGCAGAGGTCACTGAAAAAACCGGCGGCGAAGTCACAGGCAAGATCTACCACAACGGCGTTTTAGGCAGCCAGCCGGATGCAATCGAACAGATCCGTCTTGGGATCATCGACTTTGGCGAATTCAGTCTGGGCCCAATGGGTCAATCCATTCCTGAAACCAATGTTGTTTCGTTGCCGTTTATCTTTAAATCCATCCCGCAAATGTATGCGTTGATGGATGGCGAAGTTGGCGATGCTATCGGCGCAGGAATGATTGAAAAAGGTATGGTGCCGCTCGGATGGTACGATGCTGGCGCACGCTCTTTTTATAACTCAGTTCAAGCTATCAACACACCAGCGGATGTTGAGGGTCTAAAAGTTCGAGTTATGAGCAACGATCTTTTTGTCGGTATGGTTGAATCTATGGGCGGCAATGCGACCCCAATGGCATTCGGCGAAGTGTACCAGTCAATCAAAACCGGTGTCGTTGATGGCGCAGAAAACAATCCGCCTTCTTATGAATCTACCAATCACTTTGAGGTCGCGCAGTTCTACTCTTTGACAGAACACCTGATTATCCCTGAGTGCCTTTGCATGAGCCTTAAGACATGGGAAAAACTCACGGAAGAGCAGCAAGCGATCTTGAAGGCAGCCGGCCAGACCAGCGCCAATCTTCAACGTGAACTGTGGCAGACTCGCGAAGCGGCGAGCATGGAAGTTGTCCAAAAAGGCGGAACAGTTGTGAATACGATTGCCGACAAAGGTCCATTCCAAGAAGCGATGTCACCGGTTTACGACCAGTTTTTGGCTGCAAATCCAGATCTCGTAGATCTCGTCAATATGATCAGAGACGCAGAGTAAACTAATGCCTTTCGCCCGTTCCCGATATGCGGGCGGGCGAGGGGTCAAGTCAAACTGCCTCGTGAGACCCTAAGATCGACTTGAATTATGGTGGCCCGAACGATGAAACATTCACCCAAAATTACAGCAATTGAACTTGTTTTGGACAAGGTTCGCGCGGCCTGCATTTTTTTTGCATCGTCGGCGCTGGTTGTGCTGGTGATAACTTTTGGCTGGTTAGTTTTTGGCCGCTACGTTTTGAACGCTACACCGACGTGGGTTGAACAACTGGCGTTATTGCTCATTTGCTATATCGCGTTTTGGGGTGCAGCGGCGGGCATCAAAGAAGACACCCATTTGGGCGTCACGCTTTTTCGCGATATGATGCCGATGGTTGTGCAAAAGGTGCTGCTCATTTCCATCGATATTATGCTTGCAGCATTTGGCGCAATTATGGTGTTCGCGGGCATCAAATTGATGAGTTTCGGCTGGGATACTCTTTTGCCCATGCTGAACATTCCCGAAAGCTATCGGACCTTGGCCATCACGTCATGTGGCGCATTTATCTTTTTCTTCGCTGGCGCCCGAGGCGTTTTGCGCATTCTGACGTTCTCAAGCTGGAACAAACTCGATCAAGAAATGGACACCTGAGCAATGGGTTTAATGATACTTCTAGCGGTGTTCGGCCTTCTTGTCGTCGTCGGCATGCCAGTCGCTTTTGCGATGGGAATCGCGGCCGCGTCTGCGTTTTGGTTCGAAGGCTTCCCTGCGCTCATAACGTTCCAGCGTGCGACGGCTGGTGTCTCAAGCTTTTCGCTTTTGGCAATTCCGTTCTTTGTTTTTGCCGGTGAAATCATGTTGCACGGTGGAATTGCCGCGCGGTTGGTTAAATTCGCTGCGGCGCTCGTCGGCCATCTCAAGGGCGGTCTGGCGATGGTCAACATTTTTTCATCTATGCTATTCGGTGGTATATCAGGGTCTGCGGTTGCAGACATTTCGGCGCTTGGGTCGTTGTTGATTCCGGTGATGAAAGAACGCGGTTACCGTCCGGATTTCGCGGTCAACGTGACCGTCACATCATCCATCGCAGGGATCGTCATTCCACCCAGCCATAACATGATCATTTTCGCTGTCGCCGCAGGTGGTGGGATCTCAATTTCCAAGCTTTTCCTCGCTGGCGTCGTTCCGGGGATCCTAATGTGCCTCAGCTTGGCGGTTGCAGCTTATGTGCTCTCGGTCAAACATAAATACCCTGCAGAGCCGTTTCCAGGATGGAAAGAAGTGGGGCGCAGCGCAGCACAAGCCATCCCTGGCTTTATCACTGCAGTCATAATCGTGGGGGGGACGCTTTCTGGCGTGTTCACCGTCACTGAGTCCGGTGCATTTGGTGCGCTCTATGCACTGCTCCTAACAACGTTTTACTATCGTTCTTTGAGCTGGCAAGCGTTCATCGCGGCGGTCACTGGCGCAGTACGCACAACTGCAATGGTCATGATATTGATCGCTTTTGCATCGTCGTTTGCCTATCTCTTGGCCCTGTATCAGGTGCCAGCTGGAATGCGTGATTTGTTGGTATCTGTTTCTGATAACCCAATCATAATTCTATTGATGATCAACGTGATCCTTCTGCTTTTGGGTATGATCATGGATATGGCTGCGCTCATTCTAATTTGCACGCCAATCTTCTTGCCGATTGCCA
Organism: Pacificibacter sp.; assembly: GCF_039769035.1. Classification (NCBI taxonomy): domain Bacteria; kingdom Pseudomonadati; phylum Pseudomonadota; class Alphaproteobacteria; order Rhodobacterales; family Roseobacteraceae; genus Pacificibacter; species Pacificibacter sp. The sequence goes on along the minus strand of NZ_JBDMZG010000154.1, from coordinate 11,026 downwards.
CGGGCCTCGGAATGGACCCCACACAGTTCGGGATTATGATGCTGGTGAATCTGGGGTTGGGCCTTTGCACTCCACCCGTTGGGACGTGCCTTTTTGTTGGCTGCGCTGTTGGCAAAGTCAAAATTGAGGATGCGCTTAAGTCGATCTGGCCATTCTACTTGGCCATCCTGGCTGCGCTCCTTTTGATCACATATGTGCCAGCTGTCTCTCTTTGGTTACCTTCGCTTATGGATTGATGGTTTCGTGCTGTGAGCGCTACTTGAACCGCGACTCTTGTAGGGCATAGGGTAGGGGCATCATCGCATTTCCTCCATCATTTTTTCACGGAAGACCTCTGCGGGTGTTTTCCATCCCAAGCATTTCCGCGGCGTGTTGTTCAGTCTGTCACAGATATCTTTCATGTCCTGATCCGTCATTGAGCGGATATCCCGCTTGCATGGAAGTCAGCGTCTGGCTCGACGATTGGTGTTCTCGACGGTTCCTTTTTGCCAGGGCGATGACGGATCGCAGAACCACGTTTGGGTGCCGGTCTCAGCCTGCAAATGGGGCCAGTTCATAAACTCTGAGCCACGATCAAAGGTGATTGATCTGCGTGCGTGGTGAGGCAAGTCGCTGATCGCCTCAATGATCTTACACATCACGGGTTTCGTACGCTTGTTGGGGTTTTCAAGATCACGGTGAAGCGGCTGACGCGTTCAACGAGCGATGTCACGTTGCACTGGCCAAGCTTTTGTTTGAACAGCATAAGTCGCCTTCCCAATGGACAAACTGACGACGGTGCGCGACATCGTCAGGGCGGAATAGGATGCTGACATCACGATGGAATTTGGGTTCACGACGTCTACGAGCGCGTCGTGCTCGGCGCGCAACACGGTGGGTGGGCAAGTACCACCACAGATCATCGTGCATGCCTTCTTTGGAGTAGATGTAGCGATAAATCGTTTCTTGGCAGACCCGCAGCATTGCCCGTTCTTGAATCATCCGATTGCTGATCTGCTCCGGCGTCCATCCATCTTTGATCTGTTCAATGACACGCAGACAAAGTTTTGGATACCTTATGAGCTTACGGTCCCGTGCGCGACGACCCGCAGCCATCAACTGGGCCGCCGCACCGTAATAGCCATCACATTTGGGCATGCTTTCATCGCTGAAATGATTGCGCTTCAGGTCTCGGAATATCGTCGAACGACAGCGCTTCAAAACCCGAGCCATCTCATCAACAGGGACCTTTGCATGTCTCCAGTGTTCAATTTTGCGTCGTTCTGTGATACTGAATTTGTGTATATGCGGCTCCCATGCCGATTCCTCTTGTTAGATAAACTACTGTTTTCTAACAAAATTCGCAGTTGGAAGTAGTGCGCGCCAAAAGCCCATATTACACCAAGGGCGACCTGAACACTTACATGGATGCGATGCAGATCACCCAAGAAGCGGTGGAACCATTCGCAACGGTCTATGACATCTCACAGTCGTTTGTGACGTCGGATATTCCGATCCACTTCATCTAAGGCGAACACGACCAATACGCGCCAGAAGCGTTGTCGCGGCCCTATCTAGGCGCGCTAATCGCACCTGCGAAAAGCTACACTGTTATCAGTGGGGCCGGGCATTTATCGCACCAAACTGGTTCCCGCTTTCATATCCATCTGGGGCTTCATCGCAGGCGTTCTGCTGCTTACCCTCGGGATCATGCATATTTTTAAAATGACGACGGATGCGGTGGAAATTGCATTTACTGCCCGCATCGCGCTGAACGAGATGGTTTTCGCATTCTGGCTGATCGTCAAAGGTTTCAAGGAAGGACCTGCAACATAAAATATACACTAGAAAATCGGTCTCACGCCGTCCACTTTACACGTTCCTCGCGCTGGTCGCGGTCTTCGCGGCCCTTGGTTAGGCATTTCCACAACTATGGGCGACGACAATCGCACGGGCGGGCTTTTTATAATGCAATTTGCGCCGCTCGTGGCTGCGTTCATCACCAAGTTGGCATTCCAACGTAACTTGCGCGGGTTGGGCTGGAAGTGGGGCAAGATCCGCTATCAGGCTGCCGCTTGGGGGTTGGCCTTTCTGATCTCCCTGGTCAGTTTTGTGCTGGTCTGGATCCTTGGCTTTGGTGGGTTTTACAATGAGGCATTTATCTTGGAAGCCCAAACGGGTCTTGCGAAGTCATTTGGGATGACCATCAGCTCGCCGTGGCTTGTGATGTTGGCGGTACTTGCGCTAAACGGAACGTTGGGACTGTTCGTGGCCTTTGGTGGCATTGGTGAGGAGCTGGGCTGGCGCGGCTTCTTGGTGCCAGAGCTTGTTAAACACTACACTTTCACCCAGACCTGCCTATTCAGCGGTGTGATTTGGTCGGTCTATCACTGGCCACTTATCTACTTCCATTTGGCCCCACGGTTGGACGTCTCACCGTGGCCTTTGCTAGCGTTTTCCTTTTTCGCAGGCGTAGCGCTCAGCACGATCATGGCGTGGTTCCGTCTGAAGTCCGGTAGCGTGTGGCCGGCGGTTATTTTTCACATGACGCTGAACATAAACAACCAAGGCTTTTATGAAGGCATGACGGTCAAAACGTCTTGGATCACGCATTACGTCTCTGGCGAACATGGGCTGATGTTAGGGCTGGTTGCTACCGCATTTGGCTATTGGTTCTGGCGCAAGCACGCGGAGCTTCCTGAATCGCATTGAATTGGTGACCTATCACATCGGGCAGAGCGGCTTCACGCTGAGGCTTCATTACAATTTGATCGTCTGCCCGGGGAAAGTCGTTTCAAGAATTGCTCGTCGTGGCTGACGACCAATATCGCGCCATCATAGGCGTCCATCGCGGTTTCCAAAGCCGCGATCTCCTCTAAATCCAAGTGGTTGGTAGGTTCGTCGAGGATCAAAAGCACCGGTATTGGGGGTGATCCAAGTGTACATGCCAGCCAAGTTCGCAGACGCCCACCGCCAGTCAGGTTGCCGGTTACTATGGCGTCCTTCTCGCCGCGAAAACCAAATCTTGCAAGAACTGCATGTGCTGTATGATCGTCAGTTGACGGGTTAACATTTTGAAAGTTCTGAAAAAGGCTTTGTGCTGGGTCGAACGTCGCAACGTGCTGATCAAGCACTGCATAGGGCACATTCAGGTCAAGCGTTCCGCCTTAAAGCTTCAATTGTCCCGTGATGAGCTTCAAAAGCATCGTCTTGCCGCTTCCATTGCGGCCCCTCAACGCAACACGTTCCGGCCCAGCGATCTACATTGAAAACCGTTGATTTCAGGTTCGCCGAGATAGCCACCAACGGCACCGCCAATATGTAATACTTGCTTGCCTCTTGGCAGACCACTCGCGGGGATGTCGATTGCGACAGGGTTTAAAATTTTAAAACACTGCCCCCCCCCGCGCAAGTCTCACTGGCCTGACACCAGCGAAATATGCTGGCCGGTCAAAGGAAGACCAAAGCCCGAACAGAGCTAACTCAATTTAGCGGGTTCTAAGGGAAGCAGGTCACAGTCGGTAGGCCTTTAAAATGCTGCGCTGCGCACAAACGGCAGCTTTGTGAGTCGACTAAACCAATGCCGAACGACGGCTTTGGGCCGTTTGCTTGGTTCGTGTCGTTTGTAGCAATCTGCCCTGTGTTTGCTCGCCTGCCAACTGTCAGCGCTGCCGCTCAGCGATTCTATAGCCCCGTCTTTTATCGTTCAGACGCTTGCATGCAGGCATTGAAGTTGCGGCTTCTCACGATTGCCTTAAAATAACTTGGTCCATTTTGTGGACGGTAACATGGTTACAATACGTGTCGTAAGTCATTGTTTTGTATGAGTGCACTGGGGGGTCGAGTCCCTTCACCCGCACCACTCTCATTTCATTTAACACTCGTGGTTCATTCTGTTTTGGTTTGACGTGTGAAATGTAATGTTTTGCAGCTGGTTTTGCACATTCACGTTCGAGACTTATTCGTTTTCCAAATACTCTGTGCGTGACTCTTTGAACTTTAAAAAATTGACGTCCACAGACGCTTAGGTCTATGGCCGTTGTAAATGTTATGGGGCTTATTTTAGCGGTTATTGTCTGCGCGCCATTGTGCAAACTCAGCGTCGTATTTTTCATGGGTGTTTGGATAAAGGCCGATGATAGCCTCGCCAGATTTGACTTTTTCCAGCACAAAATCCTCATAAGCAGTCATCTCTACAGCCTCGTCCGCAAGTTCGTCTGCGATGTCCGCCGGAAGGACGATCACGCAATCAGCGTCGCCCACAATTATGTCACCAGGGAACACCGGAGCGTCGCCGCAACCAATGGGTTCGTTGATGGCGATGGCTTCGTTATTGGTCAGGTTTGTCGGGCTTGAAGGGCGCGTGTGGTAGGCGGGGATGTCAAGCTTGGCGATGGTCGCTGCGTCGCGAAATCCACCATCGGTTACCACGCCTGCGCCACCGCGAACCATCAAGCGCGTAATCAGAATATCACCAGCAGAGGCCGCGTCCGCTTGTTTCCTGCTGTCCATCACCAAAACAGATCCCGCAGGACACGTTTCAATTGCCACACGTTGCGGGTGCTTGGGGTTTCTAAATTCCGAGATTTGGTTGCGGTCCTCGCGGGCAGGCATTTAGCGTAATGTGAACGCAGGGCCGACCATATTTTCGCCGTCCCAGCCGACAGGATGAACGCCCTGAATGACCTGATTGCGAAGGCCACGCTTGAAAACAGCTGTGGCCAAGGTCGCGACAGACACGGATTTTAACTTTGTACGGGTAGCGTCTTTCATCGAGTTATCCTTGGGTCAAATCATCGGGCAAAATGCCCGTGGGAATATTTTGATAGCTCACAGGGCGCACAAAACGGCGAATGGCCAACGTGCCTACAGAGGTCGCGCCAAAGTTGGTTGAGGCAGGGTAGGGTCCACCATGAACCATGGCGTCACAGACCTCGACACCTGTCGGAAACCCATTGGCCAAGACGCGCCCGGCTTTGCGTTCAAGGATCGGCATCAGCGTTTTCGCGGCTTCGGTATCACTGGCATCGAGGTGCAAGGTGCAGGTCAGCTGGCCTTGCAACGATTTGGCCAAAGTGCGCATTTCAGCCATATCCGCCACACGCACGATTAAACCTAACGGTCCAAAGACTTCTTCACCAAGAACGTGGTTGGCGAGCCATTCTTCGCCTGTGGTTGCAAACAAATACGGTGTTGCATTGCGCAGATCGCAGCTGGTGCTCAGTACCTCTTGCACGCCAGCGGTGGCGGCGATTTTATCGCGGCCATCGCGATAGGCTGCCGCGATGCCATCGGTCAACATGACTTGCGCCCCGATGGGGCAAGGGCTTTCTTCGCTGCCTCGGTAAAGGCATCAGCCTCAGGCCCATCTATGACAATACTTAGGCCTGGGTTGGTGCAAAACTGGCCGGCGCCCATGGTGAGAGACGCGGCCCATCCGGCTGCAATATCGTGGCCACGCGCTTTGAGTGCCTCGGGCATAAGGAACATCGGGTTGATCGATCCAAGCTCACCGAAAAACGGGATTGGCTCAGGGCGCTGTGCGCATAAGTCGAACAAGGCTCGGCCACCACCAAGAGAGCCTGTGAACCCAACGGCCTTGATCAATGGGTGTTGCACAAGTGCGGTCCCCACATCGCGTTTGCCGCCTTGGATCAAAGAAAACACGCCGGGGTGGATGCCACAAGATGTGATGGCCGCCGCAATCGCTTCGGCGATGACTTCACCCGTGCCTAGATGGGCCGAGTGGCCCTTGACCACGACAGGGCAGCCCGCCGCCAAAGCTGACGCCGTGTCGCCGCCCGCAGTGGAAAACGCGAGCGGAAAGTTGGATGCGCCAAAGACAGCAACTGGGCCAATAGGGCGCTGCATCAGACGGATGTCTGGACGCGCTATGGGGTGCGATCGGGTAGAGCCTCGTCATGACGGCGATCAAGGTAATCCCCTGCCAAAACATGATCTGCAAACAAACGCAGTTGCCCCGTGGTGCGACCTCGTTCGCCTTGAAGTCGTGCTTCTGGCAGCCCTGTTTCTTCGCTGCCGATCTGCGTAATGGCCTCTGCGCGGGCTTCTATTTCATCCGCGATGGCATTCAAAAACGTAGCGCGTTCCGCCCGTTTTGAATAGCCAAAGGACCAAAAAGCCTCCTCGGCCGCTTGGGCGGCTTGATCGACCAAACTTGGTGTGCCGACTGAAAAGGCATGGGAAGGCCCTGTTGCGGGGGCGGAGGGAAATGTAGCGTCTGTCCCGATCCATTCGCCAGCGACTAAATGTTTGCCGTGGGGGGTAAATGTCATGGCCAAATCCTTTGTTAAACCAAGCCGTTGGCTTTCAAAAAGCCTTCCATTGTCGCCTGTTGGTTTTGCGTAAGAGGCCAAGCTGATGGGGGGCGTGTTGGGCCGCAATTTTGGCCGATGGCTTGCAAGGCGGCTTTGACGCCCGTGACATTTGTACCGTTCATTTCTTGCGCGCGTACGTCTTCAAAGGGTTCCATCTTTGCGATGAGCGCGTTGGCTTCGGCGTAGTCGCCGCCCTCAAGGGCTGCGTGGATGGCCATGGAATGTTCGGGCCAAATATTGATGAGCCCAGAGGTGAAGCCACGTGCGCCCACTGCATAGAATGAAGGTGCCCAGACTTCGGCCAAACCACCGACCCAAACGATGGAAGGGTCACAGGCGGCTTTTGCTGCGGCGAGTTTCATGGGGTTTGGCGTTGCCCATTTGACGCCTTTAACGCCCTCAACCGCACATAGGTCAGCGATGGCTTGGGTGCCGATGGTGTCGTTGCGCAGATAAATCATCATTGGCAATCCGCCGGAGGCATCGGCAATGGCTTTAAGGTAATCGACCACGCCGCGTGGGGCCACAAAGGGATCTGGTGGCTGGTGGATCATCAGGGCGGTGGCGCCAGCTTCGGCAGAGGCTTTGGCCAATTGCACCGCGTCGCGAAGGCCGCGACCAACGCCAGCCAAAACGGGGGCTCGGCCATCGACCATCTGCACGACCTCTTCGGCCATTTGGCAGGCTTCGTCGGTGGTGAGGGCATAAAATTCGCCTGTATTGCCGTTGACGACAGGCATGTGCATGCCGGCATTCAAGGCACGATCAATGATCGGCGTAAGGCGTTTGGGGGCAATGTCGCCCGCATCGTCGTATGGGGTTACGAGAATTCCAGAAATGCCCGTAAGTGCTTTTTCGAGGGTCAAGATCATTGAGTGTGCCTTTTTAGAAAATGTCAGGTTCGCCGGCGGCGGCGCCAAAATCACGTTCGAGATAATCAAAGTCACAGCCTTTGTCGGCCTGTGTGACATGGCGAGAGAACATGTAGCCGTAGCCACGCTCATAGCGGGGTTCTGGTGCAGTCCATTCGGCTTTGCGTTTGGCGATTTCTTCTGCGCTCACCAGCATGTCAAGGGTGCGATTGGGCACATCGAGTTTGACGATGTCGCCTGTTCTGAGCAAGGCAAGAGGTCCGCCGATAAAGCTTTCTGGGGCCACATGCAGCACGCATGCGCCGTAAGATGTTCCCGACATGCGCGCATCTGAGATCCGCAACATGTCGCGGTGTCCTTGTTTGATCAGGGCCTTAGGGATGGGCAACATGCCCCATTCAGGCATGCCTGGTCCGCCTTGTGGGCCTGCATTGCGCAAGACCAATACCGTGTCTGGCGTCACGTCGAGGTCTTCGTCATCGATCGCTGCCTTCATTTCAGGGTAGCTGTCAAAGACCAGCGCAGGGCCTTCGTGTTCATAATACTTGGGGTCACAAGCGGCGGGTTTGATCACTGCGCCATCAGGGCAAAGATTGCCACGCAACAGCGCCAATGACCCTTCGGCATAAACCGGATTATCAAGCGGGCGGATCACATCGTCGTTGTAGACTTGTGCGCCTTCAAGGCATTCCCCAAGCGTTTTGCCCGTCACCGTGATGCAGGTTGTGTCCAATGAGGCTTCCATTTGTTTCATCAACGCACGTAGACCGCCTGCGTAATAGAAATCTTCCATCAGGTAATCTTTTCCTGAGGGGCGCACATTGGCAATGAGCGGCGTTGTTCGCCCCAAAGCGTCCAAGTGATCGAGCGTCAAGTCAACGCCAGCCCGACGGGCCATGGCGATCAAATGGACAACGGCATTGGTTGAACACCCTGTGGCCATCGCGACCTTTGCGGCATTGGCCACAGAGGCCGGTGAAATGATTTTTGCGGGCGTGAGATCTTCCCATACCATTTCAACAATACGGCGGCCGCATTCAGCCCCCATACGTTGGTGGCTGCTGTCCGCCGCAGGAATGGAGGATGCGCCCGGCAATGTGAGCCCCATTGCATCGGTGATCGCGGTCATGGTCGATGCGGTGCCCATAGTCATACAAGTGCCCGCTGATCGGGCAATGCCGCCTTGAACGCCAAGCCATTCTTCATCGCTGATATTGCCCGCGCGGCGCTCATCCCAGTATTTCCAAGCGTCTGACCCAGACCCCAATATCTTGCCCGCGTAATGTCCGCGCAGCATCGGACCCGCTGGTAAAAAGATCATCGGAACCGCCGCTGTAATGGCCCCCATGACCAGCGCGGGGGTCGTCTTGTCACAACCGCCCATCAGCACCACGCCATCAAGTGGATGCGACCGAATTTGTTCCTCGGTCTCCATTGCAAGCATGTTGCGGTACAGCATGGACGTTGGCTTGTTAAAGCTTTCGTCGACCGACAACGCGGGCATTTCCACAGGAAAACCACCTGCCTGTAAAATGCCGCGTTTCACGTCTTGAACGCGCTCGGGGAAATGGCTGTGGCAGGCATTGAGACCGGACCATGTATTGAGAATGCTGATGATAGGACGGCCACGATATTCTTCATCAGAGTATCCGAGCTGCATCATACGTGAGCGATGCCCAAAGCTGCGCAGATCATCTGGTTCAAACCAACGGGCGCTGCGAAGCTGTTGTGGTGTGATGCGGTCACCCTTAGGCATGTTGTGTCTCCTGAGAAAGGTCGCGTCTATGTGACGTGTTGAATATGTTTGTATGCGTAATCATTTGGGCGCGTCAACGGAATTTGTCGCAATATTTCCCATAAATTTCTTATTTTAACTTCATGTTGGCAGAATCTCGACTCTGTGATGTCTATATAAGTATGCGCATACATTGCGCTAAACTAGGATGGATTTTGCAGCGATCCCATCGATTGTTGTGAAGTCATAGGGAGGAATATCATGAAGTTTACACGCAGAACTCTATTGGCGGCGGCCACGGCCGCTGTTGAAATGAGGGGTCACCATGGGTGATTTGACAAAAGTTACGATTGATTTTGAGCAGTCGCATTTGCTCTTTCCGAAATTGGTGGCCGTGGTTCTTGGGCTGTTGCTTTTGGCTATTGTCGTGCGAGATCGGAAACGTATTTTGAACGCGGGGCAAATGTGGCGAAACACTTTTTTTTACATGGATAAGGTTCGCTTTTTTGGCGCTCTGGCGCTTACCCTGCTGTACTTTTCTTTGATGGTGCCGATTGGAAATATCTGGCCGAACACAGGGATGGGCTTTTTGATTTGCTCCATTCCTTTTGTTTTCGGCACGCGTTTTTTGTTCATGCATGAACGGCCAAAACGCGCTTTGATCACCTTGGCGATTATAGCAGTTTGCGGGCCTTCTTTCGTGTGGTGGCTGTTCACCTATCCCTTTTTCCTCACTCTGCCTTGAGGTCGTATCATGATTGAATTTATTACACCTATGTTCTTGTTGCTTATCGTGGGCGGAACCACGGTTGGCATCATATTTGGTGCCATTCCAGGCATGACGGCGACGATGGCCGTGGCAATTTGTTTGCCGTTGACTTATTCGCTTGGTCTCGAAAATGGCTTGGCATTGTTGCTGGGGCTTTATGTTGGCGGCATTTCTGGCGGTCTTGTCCCAGCAATTTTGCTTGGCATTCCGGGTACACCCAGTTCGATTACCACCACCTTTGACGGGTTCCCGATGGCCAAGCGCGGCGAAGGCGAAGCGGCTTTGCGTATTGGGATCATCGCCTCGCTGATCGGTGGGTTGATTTCGCTGTTTGTCCTATACTTGTTTGCGCCGACTTTGGCGGATTTCGCGATCAAGTTTTCTTATGTTGAAAAGTTTCTGATCATCTTGTTTGCCCTCACGGTCATGGCGGCGCTGTCGACAGACCTGTTGCTGGGGATTTTCTCTGGCGTTCTGGGCGTGTTTGTTGCGCTCATCGGCGTTTATGACATCTCGGATGGCGGCAACGGAAAACACCGCTTAATCCCGCCCGGCATGGATTATTGGCTCGACAGTGGGTTCTCGCTGTTGCCCGTTCTCATCGGCTTATTTGGCCTTGCAGCTATTCTTGATCAAGCAGAGCTTGGGGTGCCGAAAGGGCATTCTGCGAAGGATCTGAATGTGGGTAAGCGCTCAAAGTTTCGGTTCTCTGTGTTCAAAGGTCAAAGCACCAATCTTGTGCGCTCGTCCTTGATCGGTACTTTCGTCGGCATTTTGCCTGGCGTGGGCGGTTCTGCAGCATCTATTTTGGCCTATTCCAACGCAAAGACATTTTCGAAAAATGCGGAAAACTTTGGCAAGGGAGAGCCTGCGGGCATCATCGCATCAGAAAGCGGCAACAACGGTTTAACGGGGGGCGCGCTTGTGCCTTTGCTATCGCTTGGCATCCCTGGTGACAGCACGACGGCTTTGCTCATTGGTGCGTTTACGTTGCAGGGCATCCAAGTTGGTCCTTTGTTTATCGGCAATAGCCCAGACACATGGAATGCTATTATTTTCGCGATGCTGATCGCCAATATTTCAATGTTTGTCTTGATGTATTTCGCCATTCGCTACTTTGCGCTTGTCGTCACGGTGCCCAAGCATTTCTTGTTTCCGATCATCTTGATGATGTGCGTCATCGGGGCGTTTACAATCAACTACGGCATCATGTTTGATGTCTGGACGTTGCTGATTTTTGGACTGTTTGGTTGGCTCGCCACCAAGCTGCGTCTTGAAGTTGCCCCTTTTATCATCGGCTTTATCTTGGGGCCATCTGCAGAGGTGTATTTTG
>NZ_JBDMZG010000006.1:0-6752 GCF_039769035.1 Pacificibacter sp. | reverse complement strand
GTGTAAGGCGCGAGAAGGTCGATAACCTTGATGCCTGTCACGAGGATTTCAGTTGCTGTGGACTGTTCGTCAAATGCTGGCGCATCACCGTGAATTGGGCGACGCTCAGTTGTGTCAACTGGGCCTTTTTCGTCAACAGGATCGCCTGTGACGTTCATGATGCGACCCAAAGTTGCTGTCCCAACTGGTACAGAAATTTGGTTGCCAGTGGCTGTCACGTCTTGGCCGCGTACGAGGCCTTCAGTGGCGTCCATCGCGATGGTACGTACAGTGCTCTCACCAAGGTGCTGAGCGACTTCGAGAACCAAACGGTTGCCATTGTTGTCTGTTTCGAGTGAGTCCAAAATCGCCGGCAATTCGCCGTCGAACTGAACGTCAACAACGGCGCCAATCACCTGGGTGATTTTGCCTTTTGCTTGTGCCATGTTTCGTTACTCCGGTTCTTAGAGCGCTTCAGCGCCCGAGATGATTTCGATAAGCTCGTTGGTGATGACGGCCTGACGTGAACGGTTAAATTCAATTGTCAATTTGTCGATCATGTCGCCTGCGTTGCGTGTGGCGTTGTCCATTGCGGACATCCGCGCACCCTGCTCGGAGGCTGCATTTTCCAAAAGAGCTGCAAAGATCTGCGTGGCGACGCCGCGCGGCAGAAGGTCTGCGAGGATGGCTTCTTCGGAAGGCTCGTAATCGTAGAGCGCACCGTTGTCATCTTCACTTGCTTCATATGCTGCTGGGACAACCTGCAAAGCTGTTGGAATTTGGGACACAACGTTGACGAACTTTGAATAAAAGATCGTCGCAACGTCGAATTCTTCTGCGTCAAAGCGGCTAAGAACATCCTTAGCAATGCTTTGTGCGTCAGAGTAACCCAGACGTTTCACGCCGCTCAGATCGACGTGGTCAATCATAAGCTCGCCAAATTCACGGTTCAGCTGTTCACGGCCTTTTTTGCCAACAGTGAGAATTTTCACTGTTTTGCCAGCTGCTTGCAATTCTTCAGCGCGGGCTTTTGCAAGCTTCACGATGGAAGAGTTGAAGCCGCCACACAGGCCGCGTTCTGCAGTCATCACGACGAGCAATTGCACATCGTCTTTGCCCGTCCCGGCAAGAAGCCGGGGCGCGCTATCAGAGCCACCAACTGACGCGGAGAGCGCACCCAAAACGGCGTTAAACCGTTCTGTGTAGGGGCGCGACGCTTCAGCTGCTTCCTGGGCGCGGCGCAATTTTGCGGCCGCGACCATTTGCATGGCTTTCGTGATCTTGCGTGTGGATTTCACACTCGCGATCCGATTTTTCAGGTCCTTGAGATTAGGCATTTAACTGTCCTTTTCCCAGGATTAAGCGAAAGTTGCTGCGAATTCGTCCAAAACAGCCTTCACCTTGTCGGCTGCATCACCTTTGATTTTTGGATCTTCATCAGAAATCCAAGTCAAAAGATCAGCGTGCTTGCCGCGCAAGAACTCAAGAAGACCTTTCTCGAAACGGCTCACATCGGAGACTTCGACTTTGTCGAGGTAACCGTTTGTACCCGCAAAGATCACGCAGACGATTTCAGCGTTGGTCAATGGTGAGTACTGAGCTTGTTTCATCAGCTCTGTCAAACGCGCACCACGTGCCAGCAATTGCTGTGTAGACGCATCAAGGTCGGAACCGAACTGAGCAAAAGCAGCCATCTCACGGTACTGAGCGAGTGAGAGTTTCACTGGGCCAGCAACAGAAGACATCGCTTTGGTTTGCGCAGATGAACCAACACGAGAAACAGACAAACCAGTGTTCACCGCAGGGCGGATACCTTGGTAGAAGAGTTCTGTTTCAAGGAAGATCTGACCATCGGTGATGGAGATAACGTTTGTCGGAATAAACGCAGAAACGTCGCCACCTTGGGTTTCAATGATAGGCAAAGCTGTCAAAGACCCTGAACCGTAGTCTTCGTTGAGTTTCGCAGAACGCTCAAGAAGTCTGGAGTGAAGGTAGAAAACGTCACCTGGGTAAGCTTCACGTCCTGGTGGGCGACGCAAGAGAAGTGACATCTGGCGGTAAGACACAGCTTGCTTTGAAAGGTCATCATAGATGATCAAAGCGTGGCGACCGTTGTCGCGGAAGTGCTCAGCCATAGCAGTCGCAGCGTATGGGGCCAGGAACTGCATAGGAGCAGGATCGGAAGCCGTCGCAGCAACAACGATAGTGTACTCAGACGCGCCGGATTCTTCGAGCTTTTTAACAAGCTGAGCAACTGTGGAGCGTTTTTGACCAATCGCTACATAGATACAGTACAACTTGTCGTTTTCAGACGTTGCAGCATCGTTGTAAGATTTTTGGTTGAGGATCGTGTCGAGCGCCACAGCTGTTTTACCAGTTTGGCGGTCACCAATGATGAGCTCGCGTTGGCCACGGCCAACTGGGATCATCGCGTCAACAGACTTAAGGCCTGTCGCCATTGGTTCGTGAACGGATTTGCGTGGGATAATGCCCGGCGCTTTAACATCAGCAACGAGGCGTTTGGATGTTTTGATTTCACCCTTGCCGTCGATTGGGTTGCCAAGACCGTCAACAACACGGCCAAGAAGTTCGTCACCGGCAGGAACGTCCACGATGGAGTTCGTACGCTTAACTGTGTCGCCTTCTTTAATGTCTTTGTCAGACCCGAAGATAACGATACCTACGTTATCGGCTTCAAGGTTAAGTGCCATCCCGCGGATACCGCCGGGGAACTCAACCATTTCACCAGCCTGAACATTGTCGAGACCGTAAACGCGGGCGATACCATCACCAACGCTCAGTACACGACCAACTTCAGCAACTTCAGCGTCTTTGCCAAAGTCTTTGATCTGATCCTTGAGGATCGCAGAAATTTCGGCTGCTTGGATTCCCATTATCCGACCTCTTTCATTGCATTCTGGAGGGAAGAGAGCTTGGAGGCGATTGACGTATCAATCATCTTCGAACCCACTTTAACGATAAGACCGCCGATGATCGAAGCATCAACAGTCGCATTAATTGTAACGTCTTTGCCAAACTGGGCAGACAAAGTCTTAGCCAGTTTGTCACTCTGCGTTTTGGTCAAAGCCTTTGCAGAGGTGACGTCCGCAGTCACTTCGCCGCGCTCTTCTGCGAGCATGGCGTTCAGTGCTTCCACAAACTGTGGCAACACAAACAGACGACGGTTTTGCGCCAGCAAAGCCAAAGTATTGGCTGTGATGGGCGAAAATTTCGCTTTTTTCGAAATGGCAGCCACAACAGCACCATGTTCCTCACGCGAGACAACAGGTGATGCGATAACTGCATTCAATTCAGCACTATCGGCCAAAGCCGATGCCAGAGAGGCAACATCGCCCTCTAGTGCTTTTAGCTTTTTGCTTTCCTTGGCCAGATCAAACAAGGCCGTGGCGTAGCGTGCGGCAATACCGCGGGAAATCGAAGCTGGTTCGGACACGTCCACCCTTCCGATGTCGTTGGGCCGTCCCCCCTCAATTCACTGATTTGTGAAGATCGCGAGTCGGGCATATTGAGAAGCCCGTGCGAATGCACAGGCAGCAAAAATCGCGCTGGGTATAGCTGAGCATTTGCCACCTCGCAACCTTGTTACTGACCTTTCGTGCCAACATGTCGCGGGCGCATTTATATAATATCAATCACTTAGACGTTTTGGTGTACCAAAGCGCTAAAAAAAAGTTACTCAAGCGTCACTTTTTACCACACTTTTTTGCGAATCCGCCGCCAAAACACGAAGATGACTCGACAAAACTGCTCGCTTGCGACGGCCTAAATCCACCACGGCACGCCCTCGCAACCACGAACGCTCAGACCTATGCGGGCTTGATCTCTGGCAAGGGGCGCAAACCGCCCAAAACGCCCTTGGCACGTCGGATCGCTTGTGGGCTCGCCGACCCAGTTTGGGCATAGACCTGTTTGGACACTTCTAGCATCAACACCCCACCCGCGAGGTGATCCGTGACCTTGCGTCCAATCCGTTCCAGAACAGGCCCAGAGCGCAACCAAAACTTCTTGTGTGACGGCGGCTGAAACAGCACGGCCTTGTGGCGTTCGGGCACGAAATTCGCCCGCTTGAGCTGCGCTTCGAGCTGCCCCAAAGAATACGGCCGCCCATAGCCAAAGGGCGTGTCATCAGACCGTGACCAAAGCCCACCACGATTCGGCACAATAAACAGCGCCTTGCCCCCCGGCCCTAAGACGCGCCAACATTCTTCCAGCACGGCAGATTGGTGATCGGAGGTCTCAAGCCCGTGCATCACCACCAGCTTGTCCACAAACCCCGTTTGCAAAGGCCACGCGGTTTCTTGGCAAAGCGTCGATGTGTTGTCCATGCCCGCAGGCCAATGCATCACGCCCTGTTGGTCCGGCATCAGTGCCACAACCCGACGCGCATCGGCCAAATACGGGCGCAGCATCGGCACCGCAAAGCCAAACCCCGCCACGTTTTGACGCGACGCATCTGGCCAATATGAAATGACTTGATTGCGGATCACACGCTGTGCAGCGCGCCCGAGGCCGGTGCGGTAGTAAAAATTTCTTAGGTCAACAACGTCGAGATGCATTGTAAAATTCTGATCCTTGGCCAAGTGTTGTAGGAACCATGCCTCAAAAATTGGACAAACGCTATGACAGAACTTGTGACCCTGCCCGTGCTTAAAGACAACTATGCCTTTTTGCTGCACGACGAAGCTTCAAGTTCGACGGCCTTGGTGGATATTCCAGAACATGGTCCGATTGTTGCAGAACTCGACAAACGGGGCTGGGCGCTTACTGACATTTGGATCACGCACCATCATTGGGATCACATCGATGGGCTCGCATCCCTGCTTGACGCCTGTGCTGAGCGCGGCTGGACACCACGCGTTGTGGCGGCCACTGCAGACATGCACCGCCTGCCCGCGGATTTGATCACACACCAAGTGGCAGACGGCGATAGCTTTGCTTTCGCTGACATGCCTGTGCAGATCATCGATGTGCCAGGCCACACAGTGGGTCACATCGCGCTCTACCTGCCCACCGCCGACATTCTGTTCACGGCTGACAGCCTTATGGCCCTTGGATGCGGACGCCTGTTTGAAGGTACTCCTGCGCAAATGTGGGACAGCCTGCAAAAACTGCGCGCACTGCCAAAGCAAACGATTGTCTGCTCCGGCCATGAATACACGCAAAGCAACGCCAAGTTTGCCCTTACAGTGGATCCCGACAACGCCGCGCTACAACAGCGCGCCACGGACATCACACTGGCACGGGCCAAAGATTTGCCCACCGTGCCGTCCACCTTGCAGCTGGAATGCGACACGAATCCCTTTTTGCGCGCCGATAATGCCGCGCTCAAAGCAGGGTTAAACATGGCCACCGCATCCGATTTAGAGGTCTTCACAGAGATTCGCGCCCGAAAAGACAGGTTCTGATGTTGCAATTGCCCCTTGCAAAGGCAGGCCCGCAGCATACATCATGATATCAAAGGGGCAGCATTTGTCCGTTGCCCCGACCAAAAATTGGAAGATCGCGCAAATTAACGCGTGTTAACCAAAAGTTTTCTTGAAGAACGAGCGTTTCAATCGAACTTTAAGACTATGCGGCGACGGTAATTGTAGACCCACTATGTGCCCCGTCTGGACCCAAATGAAAGGAGCACCCCCACAGTGCCATCATTTTCGAACACTCTTGAACAAGCCATTCATTCGGCGTTGGCCTTGGCCAATTCCCGCAAGCATGAGCTCGCAACGCTCGAGCACCTTTTGCTCGCGTTGATCGATGAACCCGACGCCGCACGCGTCATGCAAGCGTGCAACGTCGACCTTTCAGAACTGCGCAAAACGCTCGACGACTATATCGAAGAAGATTTGACGACGCTCATCACCGATATCGAAGGCTCCGAAGCTGTGCCAACAGCATCGTTCCAACGGGTGATCCAGCGCGCTGCAATCCATGTGCAATCCTCTGGCCGCACAGAAGTGACAGGCGCAAATGTTCTGGTCGCGATTTTCGCCGAACGCGAATCCAACGCGGCATTCTTTTTGCAAGAACAAGACATGACACGCTACGACGCGGTGAACTTTATCGCGCATGGCGTGGCAAAAGACCCTGACTTTGGCGAAGCACGCCCCATTACCGGTGCCGAAGACGAAGAAGACGGCCCCTCAATGGGCGGTCCGACATCTGGCGGCGAAGAAAAAGAATCTGCGCTGGCGAAATACTGTGTCGATCTCAACAAAAAAGCTG
This sequence comes from Pacificibacter sp., assembly GCF_039769035.1. Taxonomy (NCBI): domain Bacteria; kingdom Pseudomonadati; phylum Pseudomonadota; class Alphaproteobacteria; order Rhodobacterales; family Roseobacteraceae; genus Pacificibacter; species Pacificibacter sp. The sequence goes on along the minus strand of NZ_JBDMZG010000006.1, from coordinate 533 downwards.
CTGAGGGGGATGTGGATCCTCTCATCGGTCGTGCCCACGAAGTCGAACGCTGCATTCAAGTGCTGTGTCGTCGTCGCAAAAACAACCCGCTTCTTGTGGGCGATCCTGGTGTTGGCAAAACCGCCATCGCCGAAGGCCTTGCACGTAAAATCGTAGACGGCGAAACCCCTGACGTTTTGTCCGGCGCGACAATCTATTCGCTTGATTTGGGGGCCCTTCTGGCTGGCACACGCTACCGAGGTGATTTTGAGGAACGCCTCAAAGCGGTGATGAAAGAACTCGAAGACCACAAAGACGCTGTGTTGTTCATCGACGAAATTCACACAGTCATCGGCGCAGGTGCAACATCTGGCGGCGCGATGGATGCGTCCAACTTGCTCAAACCTGCTTTGGCGGGCGGCAAATTGCGCTGCATGGGTTCAACAACTTACAAAGAATTCCGTCAGCATTTCGAAAAAGATCGCGCGCTGTCACGTCGCTTCCAAAAGATCGACGTCAATGAGCCATCCGTCGATGACGCGGTGAAGATCTTG
>NZ_JBDMZG010000153.1:0-3510 GCF_039769035.1 Pacificibacter sp. | reverse complement strand
GCCTTGGATTTCTTCAGAAACGGAATGGCCGCGTTCACCAATCGTACCGAATGCATCATATCAACGCCAAATCCGGCTTCCCACGCTGTCTCATCATCCATCACTGCAAGGGCCGAAACATTGGCAACAACAATGTCGATGCCCCCCAAAGCAGAGCCGGAATCTGTGACCCATGATTTCAACGCATGTTTGTCTGCCACATCGACCCCACGTCCGATGGCGCTGACTCCTCTGGCTTTGAGCGCCTCAATCGTGTCGGTCACCCCGGCACTGTCACGCGCACAGATGGCGATATTTGCACCTTCAGCGGCAAAAATCTCAGCGCACTGGCGGCCAATCCCTTTGGTCCCGCCGGTGATCAGCACGTTCAGTCCTTTTAGTCCAAGATCCATTTTATGACCCCTATTGTTCAATGTATTTTTTAAGCATAGACGCGCCCAATGTGTATTTCGGATCGACCATATTCCCAACCCGCATTTTCCCCGCCTGCGTAGCAAGAAAATAGGCCTCTGATTCCTCAAAATCATAGTCCTCTACCAACCAGCGGATCAGGTCACGGTAGGCCATGCGGGCGGCGTCTTCCATAGGGCGTGCACTGCCGAGGGACATGATGAAGTCTTCGGTTTCAATCCGTACGCCGGGTATAGACCAGCCTTTGATGAGGTCGATCTGCAACGTCACTGTGGCCGGAATCTCGACCGCCACACCACATAGTTCACCATCCCCCTGACGTCCATGGCAATCCCCGATGAAGAAATGCGCGCCTTCGCGTTGCACCGGAAAATAGATGATCGCGCCGGGCGCCACATCAGGACAATCCATATTTCCGCCCCAATAATCGGGTTGCAGCGAGCTGACCGCTTCAATCTCTGGGCTGACGCCCATGGTGCCAACAAAAGGTTCATAAGGCAGTGTGACACGGTCTGAGAATTTGACGCCACCCGCTGGCGTGACTTCCATTTTCTTGACCCGTTCGGCGATCGGCGCGTTCAGCATTTGATTTCCATCCGCTACCAGCGCGCCAAAGCTGGGGATCAGCGCAGTTGTTCCAACGGGCTGTGGCCCCCGCGGCAAAAGCGAGTGGATATGCACGGCCAATACATCACCTTTCTCCGCCCCTTCCACAGCTATGGGCCCGTTTTGTGGATTGACGAAAGGCATGTTCAATACCTGAGACGGCAAATCATCCTCAGTCTTGATCGCGCCGCCAAAGGCGTCGAGGGTTTCAACCGCTACCACATCACCTGGTGCGATGCGCATGACCGGCTCTGCATAGGGACCATAGACATAGTGAAACTTGCCTTGGTCTTCTTCGCTCAGGCGGTGTTTGGCACCGGCTTGCCCCTTGGCGACCGCGTGGCGGCCCATGATTGACCTGTCTGTCCATCTCATGCTGTTCTCCCAGTTTTTGTTATCAATCCGTTATTTTCTTAAGCGCCCATATTTGGTTGGCGGGTGTGCCAATCTGTAGCGCTCTGATAGGCATGTGCGGCGCGTATGATCGCCGCCTCGCCCAGTTTCGGCCCAACAATCTGCATGCTCAACGGCATGCCCACGCTATCAAACCCATTCGGGAGGGTCACGGTCGGGCTGCCAGTAAAATTGTAAGGTGCTGTGTACCGCATGATGTTACCCAGAACAGCCGGATCGGCACCATAGTCAGCCATATCGGCTAGGCTGGGGGTTGGCGTAGGCATTGTCGGGCAAAGCATGCAGTCTATGTCCCTAAATAACGTTTCAAAGGACGCCGTGAATGCGATGCGCAGATAGTGGCCCTCCGCCGCCTGCATACCCGTCATCGCTCGCCCTTCGTCAATCAGCTGAGCGAGGTCGGGACCATATTCATCGGCGCGCGCGGGGTATGTATCCTTGTGTGCAACTGCAGTTTCAATCGCGCACATCCCAATCCAGGCATCGACCAGTGCATCATAATCCGGTAGCGTTACCTCAACCACACGTGCGCCAAGATGGGTAAAGACCTCCAAAGCGCGTTCTAAGGCATCAGCGACCTGGCTTTCCACACCGCCAAGCGCGTAACTGCGATCAATGCCAATGCGCATGTCACGCACGCTCTTGCCGATCTCTGCCATGTAATCCGGTGCAGGCACATCCAAAGACGTCGGATCTTGCGCATCCCATCCGGCGATCACTTGCAGCACTGCTGCACAATCTGCTGCTGACCGCGCCATCGGTCCGATGTGATCGAGCGAGTTTGCTAGTGCAAAGACGCCATGGCGGCTCACCCGACCCCAAGTTGGCTTGATCCCAGTCAACCCGCATGTGGCACAAGGATAGCGGATCGATCCCCCAGTATCACTGCCCAATGACGCAAAGCACAAACCGGCTGACGGCGCGACACCAGAACCGCTTGACGAAGTGCCGACCCAGTATTCAGGGTTCCACGGGTTGACGGGGCTAGGAATGGTCGGGTGATGCCCGGTATAGGCGCCTTCGGTCATCGAAAGCTTGCCCAGGATCACCGCCCCTGCGGTTTCGAGTCTATCGACGACTGTCGCATTATAGGTTGGCAGGAAATCCTTGTATATCATCGTCCCCGCGCGGGTCGGCGCATAGGTCGTATAGTACAGGTCCTTGACGGCAATGGGCACGCCGTGCAGCGGTCCTTTATAGATGCCAGCCCCAATCTCTACATCTGCCGTTGCCGCCTGCGCCAGCGCGCGATCTGCGCAGAGGTGGATGTAGCTGTGTAGCCGCCCATCCATGCGCGCGATCAGATCTAGCATGTTTTGCGTGACGCCAGTGGATGTTGCTTCCTCTCGTCGGATCATATGGCCTACCTCAACGAGGCTTTTGAATTGCAAAGGTCTTGGTGTCATCGGGCACTGCGCATCCACTTAGTTCCTACTAAGTGGGTTCTTTGTCGCGCTCCTGCCTCCCATAGAGGAAAACGTTTCACGTGGCGGGCCGCCAATTACTCCAATAGGATGTTCCATATTGTCAAAATAATTTAAAGGATTTAATTTTCGAAGTTCGGCGCAAATGACCTGCTGCGATGGTCGGTTCTGACAAATATTTGCAGCAAGAGATCCCAAAAAGGCTCTCTCGCACTCGACTACCAAACTATTGCCAAAGCCACACACCTGTTCGAATGCTACGTCCAAACGTCCTACTCCCGAAAATAGAAACACCAAATTAATTGTTTCAGTCAATACTCTCCTAAAGGGACTGTCAAATTAAACTTGGTTTGAGCCGGCAGGGTGGGTTGTAGCGTCCTTAAATGACAGAACACCCCATCCGGCACTGTCAGACAAAACGAGCTTGAGACGGGGCGGGCGGTTTTGTAGCCTCTCCGTATGACAAAACGCTCTCCATTCAGGTACTTTAAAACGAGTCCAGAGATCATCCGCGTGGCTGTGATGCTTTATGTTCGGTTTTCTATCGCTTCTCGTCCCTAAATCCCAACTAAATCCCGAGAAATGCGTCTGTGCGTCCGTTGCGCATGTACTTTCAGTAACTCTAAGTCAGCGTAAGTCCACCAAAGAAGTCTAT
>NZ_JBDMZG010000152.1:0-4646 GCF_039769035.1 Pacificibacter sp. | reverse complement strand
AGGGTGAGTGAAAATGCAAATCCTCCGAGAATGCTTAGGCGCGTACTCGGGGGGCAAAAGTATAAGGCAGGGATCGCAATGTCGACCTAGGACGTCAGCGGTGCTTATGGATATTTAACTACTTTTTGGCCCGAACTGTACCCCTAGAACTCCTCCGAATTTGCATAGATTCCACCCAACAGTGCTTTGCTACCCAAAGTGCCCTAGAATTGATTATTCCGACGGGCTGGATACGTCTGGTAATTTTATCAGGGCAGCTGGGATCCTCTTCCGGATTGTGCTGTGCGGTCCTTCTTCGTCGTAGTCTCTACGCCAAGCATCCAACTTTTAGGCGGTAAATTCAAGCCCATGAACCAATGCGCGTTCCGACATTCTGCACGAGACCTGCCATTGAAAGCCTCGATATAGGCATTGGCCGTTGGTTCCCCAGGCCGAGAGAAGTCTAGTGTGACGTTCCGCCTGTAAGCCCATAGATCCATGTCGCGCGAGATAAATTCGCTGCCGTAACACCTTTGGAATGATGCTGGTTTAAAGGCTATGACCGATATCATTATTACACAAACCGCGCCCGTTTTGGTGGCCATCGATATCTCGAAAGCCCGCCACGAAGTCCTCATTGCTATTCCGGACAAGAAGCGCCGCCGTCGTTTGACTGTTCTTAACAAGCTGGACGACTTCAATCGTCTAATCACGTCGCTTGCCAGCTACGGCCGCCCCGTCCGTGTAGCTTTTGAAGCAACGGTTAATTATCACCGGGCCTTGGCTTATCATCTTGCCGCAGCAGGTTTTGAGTTGAAGTTGGTGTCATCAGTGGTCCTGGCCAGAACGCGAGAGGCCTTGCACAACAGTTGGGACAAAAACGACCCTAAGGATGCCCAGGTCATTCTTCACATGATGGAGATTGGGAACGAACAGTTTTACCATGACCCCCTCGTGCGCGGCACCAACGATATCCAAGAGCTTTCCAAAACGCACGATATCGTATCCAAGTCGAAGACCGAGCTGTGGCATCGTATTTTGACCCATTATCTGCCGTTGTATTTCCCCGAAGCTGATCGTTTCCATCGTAGTTCTCGCAGTGACTGGTTCTTCGCTTTCCTTGATCGCTATCCGTCCCCGCACTTCATCTCAGCTATGAGCAAAGGCGCATTCACCGCTGACGCTTGGGATGTGGTGGGCCGCAAAGTTGCAAAAGAGCGGTTACTTTCCGATATCTACGAGACGGCCAAAGTATCAGTCGGACTGCCGGTTGCCGCAGATTCCGACGCAATCAGTATGTTCCGCTTGGTCTTGACTGAAAGCCGGAGTTTGATAGCTCAACGCAATCAAATCGAGACTCGCGCCGTCACGCTTCTCAAAAACCACCCTGACTATCAACTGCTGACGTCGATCCCCGGGATTGGTCCCATCAATGCTTTGACAGTTTTGGCAGAAGCTGGGGATTTACGGCGTTTTTGTCATCACCGACAGTTCTTAAAGTTCTGTGGCATGGACCTTGCGACCATGCAATCGGGCACATTCAGGGGCCAAACAAAGCTCTCAAAATATGGCAATGCCCGCCTCCGACGAACCCTCTGGATGGCTGGACAGGTTGCTATTCTGCAGCGCACCAACAGCTTCCGCGACAAGTTCGAGCGCTATATCGCCAAAGACCGTCACAACACCCATTTGCGCCGAAAGGCGTACACCGCAATCGCAGCAAAAATGGCCCGAACTGTTCATGGGATCATCAAGCATGGCGAACCGTATCGCCCCTTCTTTGAGGGGTGACCGACAGCAGTAGGATCTTTCTCTGTAAGGGCGGTGGAGGCAGACAACTGACCTCGTAGATAATGTTTAGGCCTTCTGCTCAACGACCGAAAGATCTCGTCTTAAGGACGGTGAGAGCCGCAAAAGCGTACTCTGTGTTTGTTATGGGAGAGACAGTTCGTTGACCAAAATGCCAAACTGAGCCATGCTTCTAACGTGTCGAGACGCCTCGATGCGACAATGACCTGATGCCAAATCAGCCAATTATTCCACGCATAGGACGTTGTCCACGCGAATGGTTTTCGGGTAGCCAATCTGACGCCAGACCCGATCCAGCGCCGGAACATACCGCGAGAAGGTGTCGAGCACTATCAAGTTGCGAATCTTGCGCCCTGTGGACAGTTGGTCATGCACGAAATCCATCGCTTGACTGCACCGTTCGCGGCGAGCGGCTGAGTCAGTACACTGTCGAAGAGCACAAGACCAAGCACCTGAATGGCTTGTCTTATCCTGAACTTGGCTCCTGCTTTATAAAGGGGTCACTGCACGCCGCGCCATTTGCGGCGTGCAGTGGCGGTGGTTGGATCGTAAATGGCTGGGTCATGATGGACCGTTTCAGAGTTTGATCAACCGCCGTCTTCCCCAAAGGCCTGAACGGATACGCGTGCGACAAGTCACGTATGACAAGCATAGGATACGGAAAAACACGGGCTCACCCCAATTGCCCGCATTCTAGGGGGCGCATCCGCGGGCGTCCCGCCACGAATTATGGGTTTTGGTCCCGCGCCTGCGTCAAAAAAACTGATGACGCGATTAGGTTTAGCACTGGAAGATCTTGCTGTGATTGAGCTAAACGAGGCATTTGCGAGCCAGGGCTTGGCCACGCTGCGCGACTTGGGAATAGCGGATGACGATCCTCGGGTGAACCCAAACGGCGGCGCTATCGCTCTTGGGCATCCGCTTGGCATGTCTGGTGCGCGTCTAACTGGAACCGCTGCTTTGCAATTAAAATCTGGCGAAAAATCCCTTTCCGCCATGTGCGTCGGTGTGGGCCAAGGCATCGCGATTGTGTTGGAAGGATATTAAGTGATTTTTCAATTAACCACGTCAAGCTTCTTGCCGCTCCACAGTTCAGCCAGCTTTTTCGATCTGTTGAGCAATGCTCAAAAATTCGCGGCCAAGAAATTGCCGAAACCGGCTAACTGCGGGGCGCACAGCTCGATCCTCTCGCCAAAAAAGACCAAGCTGTCGTTTCGGGTGGCCAATTGTGACAGGTAGGGTCGTCAGCGTCTTTGTATGGCTTTGCATGAAAACGACTGAATAGGGCAACACGGTCAGGGTTTCTGACCCGGACAAAACAGCGATTATGGATGCAAGTGAGCCCCCGGTAAAGCTGACTTTGAAGTCGGAAACACCAATGCTCTCCAGCGTCCCGCGCAGGTCTGCATAAAGTGGGCTACCTGCGGGGGGCGCTATCCAAGGATAGCGGGAGATTTCGGCGAGATTAAATGTAGATCGCCGCGCAAGTGGATGCGACGGGGCGCATGCGATGACGTTGTGCCCTTGCAAAACGGGTTCAAACGATATGCCTTTGGGAACTTCATTGGCGTTTACCGGACAGATAGCCAAATCAATGTTCCCGATATTCAATTGTTCGGTCAGCTCCGGCAAGTAGCCATAGGTTTGATGGATCGCAACATCAGGAAATTCCCTCTGAAACGTTGCGATCATACTTGAGATCACACCGTCAACAAATATCGGGGTGCCGGCGATACGCGCTGTTCCTGCTTTCCCCATTTGATACATTTCAGCCGCAATTTGTGCTGCTTTTCCTGCTCTAGCGATGATACGGCCCTGCTCCGCAAGTGACTGGCACAGCTCGGTTGGGCGGAGCGGGCGTTTCCCCTTTTCGAATAATCGCGATCCCAGTCGGGCCTCCAACATGGAGAGCGTCCGCGAAACACTTGGTTGCGATTTGTTCAGCGCCATAGCGCCTTCGCTTAACCCGCCTGAATCAACAATTTCGGCCAGTAGGTGGAGGTGTTTTGGGTCGATCTTCATACCATCAAGTTATATTGTTTTCCGTAGATTGGATCAACGCTCCATTTCTAACGGTGTAGTTAAGATTAACATAGTAAGAGGTGACAACATGGAGCGGTTCGAAGAGAACATTGAACCAACAGTGCGCGTCGTGTTCGGGGCGGCAATTCGAAAGACAATCGCAGTTGAAGCAAACAAAATCGGCGCATCACGCGTTCTGATCTTATCCACGCCGCAACAAAACCATCTGGCACTCGAAATCGCAGAGCTGCTTGGAAGTGTTGCTGTTGGGGTGTTTTGCAGGGCTGAAATGCATACACCCGTGGATGTGACAGACGCAGCCGCGACGCATGCCTTAGAGACCAGCGCCGATTGTTTGATTGCAATTGGTGGCGGGTCGACGATAGGCTTGGGTAAAGCAATCGCATACAGAAATGACTTGCCGCAAATCGTCATTCCAACAACATATGCTGGCAGTGAATGCACCTCGATTCTTGGTCAGACAGAAAATGGCGTCAAAACGACGTTACGTGACCTGCGGGTGCGGCCTGAAGTCATTTTATATGACCCTGAGCTGGTCGCAACTTTACCCATTTCCATGACGGTTACGTCTGCATTGAATGCCATGGCCCATGCGGTTGAGGCGCTCTACGCCCGCGACCGAACTGAACGAACAACCGAATTGGCGATCGTAGGTCTACGTGCCTTTGTTGATGGTCTTCCTAAACTTTTGGAAAACCCAAATGACCTTTCAGCGCGCGAGGCAACTCAGCGTGGTGCTTGGGCATGTGGGACCGTCTTAGGGCAAGTCGACATGGCGCTGCACCATAAAATTTGCCATACACTGGGGGGGGCTT
>NZ_JBDMZG010000151.1:0-6499 GCF_039769035.1 Pacificibacter sp. | reverse complement strand
TTATGGTGGAAATGGTCGAAACCGCCGCGATTTTGAACCAAGCCGATGATCGCGCCTTGGTGATTTTGGACGAAATTGGCCGCGGCACCGCGACCTATGACGGGCTATCCATTGCTTGGGCCACGCTTGAGCATCTGCATGACGTCAACAAGTCGCGCGCTTTGTTTGCGACGCATTACCACGAAATGACAGCGCTTTCCGATAAACTGGATGGTGCGGACAACGCCACTGTTGCGGTGAAAGAATGGGAAGGCGACGTGATTTTCTTGCACGAAGTCATCAAGGGCAAAGCAGATCGGTCTTACGGCGTGCAGGTTGCCAAGCTTGCAGGGCTGCCCGGTGCTGTTGTGGAACGTGCGCGCGTTGTTTTGGAGGCTTTGGAGAAAGGCGATTCAGACACTAAGGCGTCGCCCAAAGCCATCATTGACGATTTGCCGCTGTTTTCTGCCGCCCCTGCGCCAGTGGCCGCGCCGGTTCAAAAGGGCCCAAGCCCAGTTGAAGAAAAGCTCGCCGAGATACTTCCCGACGAGCTGACGCCCCGAGAGGCGCTTCAAATTTTGTACGAGCTCAAATCGCTCGAAGCGGATTAAGCTGGGGTTGAGCTCACGCCAACTTGCGCAGGGCGCAACAAGCGGTCGTGGATCATAAAGCCAACGTTCATCACCTGAATGATGTCGCCCGCTTTTGTGCCAGGCACAGGTGCTTCGAACATGGCTTCGTGGATGTTTGGATCGAACTTGTCACCAACTTCAGGCGCAAGCGCGTCGATGCCGTGCTTTTTGAACACGTTCAAAAGCTCGCGCATGGTCAGCTCGATACCTTCGATCAGCGCTTTTTGCGCTTCACGTTGCTCGTCAGTGATCGTGTCAATGGCGCGCTTTAGGTTGTCGAAGACTGGCAACATATCGCGGCCAAGCTTGGAGCCGCCGTAGTTTTCAGCCTCTTTGCGATCGCGTTCACTGCGCTTGCGCGAATTTTCCGCGTCAGCCATCGCCCGCATAAAGCGGTCACGCATTTCGTCACGCTCGGCGCGCAACTTTTCCATTTCTTCTTCGCTGTTGTCTTCGCCCAGAAACTCGATGGGATCATCGGTTTCCATGTCAAACTCAGCATCAAGGTCTTTGTTCGGATCCGTCATGTTTCACCTTCTAAGACTTGCCGGACAGAATTTTGCCAACAAGCTGCGCTGTATAATCGACGATTGGAACGATCCGCCCGTAGTTCAAACGAGTCGGCCCAATGACGCCAACAGCACCGATAATTTTTCGCTCTGCGTTCATATAAGGAGAAACCACCAAAGAGGAACCCGAAAGAGAGAAAAGTTTGTTCTCAGAGCCAATAAAAATGCGCACACCGTCGCCATCTTCGGTCAATTCAAGGAATTCGGCGATGTCGCGCTTTTGTTCAAGGTCATCAAACAGACTGCGCACACGCAAAAGGTCCGTCTCGTCCGCGCCGCTATCCAGCAAATTGGAGCGACCGCGCACGATCAATCGTTCGTTTTGCGGCCCGTCACCTTCCCAAAACGCATCACCACTTTCGATCAATTCCGCCGCCAAGGTATCTAGCTCTTGCCTGCGCGACTTGATTTCAATCTCAACACTGCGGCGCAGCTCGGACAATGTTTTGCCCTGCGCCAGCGCGTTCAAAAAGTTCGCTGCTTCGCGCATCGACGACGATGTTTGCCCCACAGGCGGCGTGAACACGCGGTTTTCCACATGCCCATCCGCAAAGACCAGCACCACAAGCGCGCGCGACGGATCAAGACTGACAAAATCGATGTGCTTGACCGGCGCCTCATGCTTTGGCGTCAAAACCAAACTCGCCCCATGCGTGATCCCCGACAATACATTGCCCACACGGTCCAAAGTCGCGCTCACATCACTTTGATCTGTTTGCACCGTCTCTTCGATCTTCGCGCGATCAAACTGATCGACTTTTCCAACCTCAAGCAAGCCATCCACAAACATGCGCAAGCCAAGTTGCGTCGGGATACGGCCAGCCGAAATATGCGGACTGTCCAGCAAGCCTAAGTGCTCAAGATCAGACATCACGTTGCGGATTGTCGCGGCAGACACCTTTTCGTTCATTGTGCGCGTCAAGCTGCGCGAGCCAACAGGATCACCGTTTTCCAGATAGCCCTCAACAACCCTGCGAAAAACTTCGCGGGATCTATCGTTCATTTCCGAAATCAAATTACTAGAGTTGGGCATAGGTCCGCCAAAATTACGTCTGAGTGCAGTTAAAAGACATGCACCGACGGGGTCAATGACACTTGCACCAAACGCCTACACTTGGCTATGTCAGGTCAAACATCAGTCAAAGGACAAAATATGCGACCTTCCGGTAGATCACTAGATGAAATGCGCTCAATCTCCATCGAAACAGGCGTGACAAAACATGCCGAAGGCTCCTGCATGATCCGCTGCGGCGACACCCATGTCTTGTGCACCGCCACAATCGAACCACGCGTTCCACCATTTATGCGCAATTCAGGCCAAGGTTGGGTCACAGCCGAATACGGCATGCTGCCCCGTTCAACCACATCCCGCATGCGCCGCGAAGCTGCATCCGGCAAACAAGGTGGCCGCACTGTTGAAATTCAACGCCTGATCGGTCGGTCTTTGCGCGCAGGCGTAGATCGCGTTGCCTTGGGCGAACGCCAAATCACCGTCGATTGTGATGTGATCCAAGCAGACGGCGGTACACGCTGTGCATCAATCACCGGTGGCTGGGTGGCTTTGCGCCTTGCCGTCAACAAATTGATGAAAGCCGGCGACGTCACAACTGATCCGCTGATTTCAAACGTCGCGGCGGTTTCTTGCGGCATCTACGCGGGCCAGCCCGTCCTTGATTTGGACTACCCAGAAGATTCAGAAGCTGGCGTTGACGGCAACTTTATCATGTTGGCAAACGGTCAAATGATCGAAACCCAAATGAGCGCCGAAGGGTCCACCTATTCCCGCACTCAAATGAACCAACTCCTTGATTTGGCTGAAAAAGGCGTCGCTGACTTGGTTGCCGCTCAGAACGCTGCGGTGGCATAATGCGGGCGTTTGAGGGTCAAAAAATCGTCCTAGCATCCCACAACAAAGGTAAGTTGCGCGAAATTTCCGCGCTGCTTGCCCCTTACGGGATCGAAGTGATTTCTGCAGGCGATCTTGGGTTTGATGAACCCGAAGAAACCGAAAACACATTCGCAGGCAATGCGCGTATCAAAGCCCATTATGCCGCCAAGAAAAGCGGCCTGCCCGCCCTGTCCGATGACAGCGGTATCATGGTCGACGCGCTTGATGGCCAGCCTGGCGTCTACACCGCAGACTGGGCCGAAACCCCAAACGGACGTGATTTTCCCATGGCGATGAAAAAGGTTTGGGACCTTTTGGAAGCCAAAAACGCACCTGCGCCTCGGACAGCACGCTTTTGCTGCACGCTGTGTTTGGCGTGGCCTGATGGACATGACGAAGTGTTCGAAGGCAAAGTCGAGGGCAGCCTCACGTGGCCAATGCGCGGCGACAAAGGCTTTGGTTTTGACCCAATGTTTGTCCCTCTCGGCCATGACATCACCTTTGCGGAAATGGACCCCGACAAAAAGCAAGCCATGAGCCACCGCGCGGATGCCTTCGCCAAATTTGTCTCTGGCCCCTTTAAGGATTTGAAAAAATGAGCAAACGCACACTCATCTCATCTGGTTCTGACTTTGAAAAAACCATGGGATATTCCCGCGCCGTTGTGCAAGGCGACTGGTGTTTTGTGTCTGGCACCACCGGTTATGACTACGCCACGATGCAAATGCCCGCTTCTGTCGCCGATCAAGCGCGCAATTGTTTCGCCACCATCGCCAAAGCCCTGACGGATGGCGGTTTTGCGATGACCGATATCGTGCGCGTTCAATACACCATCACTGACGCGTCTTTGGTCGATGAGGTTGTTCCCGCGCTTGGCGAGGCTCTGGGTGACATTCGCCCCGCCGCCACAATGGTCGTCGCTGACCTGATCAAGCCGGAAATGTTGATCGAAATCGAAGTCACGGCATTTAAGGGATAATCATGGAAGATTGGCAAAACGGCGGCTTTGGTCTCTATATTCACTGGCCGTTTTGCAAAGCAAAATGCCCTTACTGTGATTTCAACTCACATGTCTCCGCCTCAATTGATGAGGCGGAATGGCAAGCTGCCTATCTGTCCGAAATTGACCGCGTTGCCGCACTGACCTCTGGTCGCCTGCTTAATTCCGTGTTTTTCGGCGGCGGCACGCCCTCCTTGATGTCGCCAGAGCTGATAAATGCGATCTTAGAGCGCGTTCAAAGCCGCTGGACCCTTGCCAATGACTGCGAAATCTCGCTTGAGGCCAATCCAACATCCGTCGAAGCGGGCCGCTTTCAAGGTTACCGCGCCGCTGGCGTCAATCGTCTTTCCATGGGAATTCAATCACTTAGAGAGAACGATCTCAAGGCACTTGGTCGGTTGCACACCGTCGATGACGCACGCAAAGCTTTTGACATCGCGCGCAATTCCTTTGACCGGATCAGCTTTGATTTGATCTATGCCCGCCAACAGCAAACTTTGGACGACTGGAAGGTCGAGCTGAAAGAAGCGCTGGATATGGCCGTTGACCATCTCTCGCTGTACCAACTCACCATCGAAGACGGCACCGCCTTTGGCGACAGATACAAACGCGGCAAGCTTGGCGGATTGCCCACAGAAGACACCGCCACAGACATGTATTTCGCCACGCAAGAGATTTGCGATGCGGCCGGCATGTCAGCGTATGAAGTCTCTAATCACGCCCCAAAAGGCTCTGAAAGCCGTCACAACGAAATTTATTGGCGCTACGGCGACTACGCTGGCATCGGCCCCGGTGCGCACGGCCGCCTCACCCTAAATGGTCAAAGATACGCCACCGACACGCCGCTTTCCCCCGCTTTGTGGCTCGAAAAAGTGCGCAAAACCGGCAGCGGCGAACAGTCCAGCACCAGCCTGCCCTTGGATGAGCAAATGACGGAATTCTTGTTGATGGGTCTGCGTCTCTCCGATGGCATCGATCTGACCCGCGCCTCCGCCCTTCAGGGAAGCCCATTTGTCGTTCAAAACAAATACCTGAGCGAAGATGGCTTGATCACAACAGAAAACGGGCGCCTTTCGGTTACTCCAAAAGGTCGCCCGCTTCTAAACGCAATTTTGCGCGAACTTATCGCTTAGGCTTACGCCCCGCGGGACAAGATTTGGCACAGCGCGTCCAAATCATCCAAGTCTTTGTAAGATATAGACAAAACACCACTTTCGGTGCCCGCTTTATGCGCAATATTGACGGGCATCCCAATTGCTGCCGACAAATCACCCTCAAGCGCGCGGGTGTCCGCATCTTTCTCACCCGCAGACTTAGGAGCGCGCGCTTTTGGTGTCGTCTGTGTTTTCCCTTGCTTGGCCAGTTTTTCGGTATCACGCACCGACAAGCCTTTTTTGACGACAATGCGCGCCAATTCGGACGGGCTGTCAGACGTAATCAACGCCCGCGCATGCCCTGCTGACAGCTCACCAGATACAACAAAGCTCTGCACATCGTCGGGCAACTGCAAAAGACGCATCAAGTTGGCGATGTGACTGCGGCTTTTCCCCAAAGCTTCCGCGAGCTTTTCTTGGGTGTGGCCGAATTTCTCCATGAGCTGCTTATAACCAGCCGCTTCCTCAATCGAATTCAGGTCCGCGCGCTGAATATTCTCGATAATCGCAACTTCAAGCACTTCAATGTCGTCGTATTCGCGCACGATAATCGGAATATCGTGCCGTTTCGCCAGTTGAGAGGCACGCCAGCGGCGCTCCCCTGCCACAATCTCGAAATTGCCTTCAGTTCTTGGGCTCGGACGCACGATGAGCGGCTGAATAACGCCTTTTTCGCGAATAGAATTTGAAAGATCGTCCAAATCTTCTTGAACAAAGTGACGACGCGGCTGATCAGGGTTTGGCTCAACCCGTTCGATTGGCACAACCAAGTCAGCACGACGCGCGCCGCTTTCTTGATCAACCACAACCGGATCATTCGGAATATCAGCCATCAAGGCCGACAAACCACGACCTAAACCACGAGACTTATTGACTTTTTTAGGCGTAACACTCATGGGCTATCTCCGCTTGTTCACTAGTTCATGCGCCAATGCGCGGTAGGCCTGACTGCCTTTCGAATTGGTATCATACTCCAAAACCGACAAAGCATAAGACGGCGATTCACTGATCCGAACATTACGCGGAATAACGGTTTCAAAGACCATATCTTTCAAATTATCGCGCGCATCTTGCTCAACTTGGCGGGACAAATTGTTCCGGCGATCATACATCGTCAAAACAACGCCCTCGATCCGCAGTTGTGGATTGGCCGTCTGACGCACCTCGCGTACGGTCAAAAGCAGCTGAGACAATCCTTCAAGCGCAAAAAACTCACTTTGAAGCGGAACAAGGATAGAATCCGAGGCAACCATCGCATTCACCGTCAAAAGACTGAG
>NZ_JBDMZG010000150.1:0-8833 GCF_039769035.1 Pacificibacter sp. | reverse complement strand
CTTTTAAAGGTTTCGATGATCCCATGTCCGCCATGCGCGACATCATCAATCACTTCAAAGATGTTGGCACAGACGCGCCACCCTATGGTTTTGAGGTGCCGACAAAAAACGCACAGGTACTGCATTTCGTGGCGGGACCGAAACATGGACAACACGTCGAGATCACGGGCGTCGAGCTGCGGGCGATTCCCTCCGGCACTGAAACGGACGCAAACGAGACGCAATCCGATAAGACGCGCGCACCAAGCATGGAGGCGCAGAATCAGAGTTCACCGCCCCCAAGGAACGCCATGAGTGACCAAGACACGGCGTCTAATACAGCGGCTGACATACACAAAGATACAGAGCCATCTAAACTTCAGAATCGCCGTACCGCGTTGTCTGACAACGATCTCAAGCTCCTGCGTTTGGCAGAACGCGCGATACGTCGCCCCTCAAACAGTGATGAGGATCCGGTCTCAAACATCGCCAACCTTGGCCCGTCATCCATCGACCCGAGAGTGACAGAAGATTCGGTTGCACGCCTGCTGAGCACCGCACAACGCGAAATGGAAGACAACAACAGTGCGCGCCGCCGCAACTCGATACGCCATATCAAAGCCGCTGTTGCGGTCACGCGGTCCGAAGCCAACACAGAAGCTTCTGACAATGCCACGTGCAGCGATGCCCCTCGCAAGAGCCCCCCGCTGATTCTAGAGGCAAAACACAACATTTCCGCCGCGGATTCCCCCACCACGCGTCGGCACAACAACGCCCCCGCAGCGCACAAAGATTTGGATGTGGCAGGCGGAGGTCGAAAAGCCAACTTCTCAGGCTTCGCCGCGGCGATGGACGCAAAAACTATTGATGACACCGTCGAGGCCGCCGCCGCCTATTTGCGGTTCGTTGAGGGACGCAGCAGTGTTGCCAGCACTGAGATTATTAAATTGGCCAGCATGGTTTTACCCGACACGCTGCCGCGTGAAAAATTCCTCAGCGCATTGGGAAAACTGGTGCGCATCGGTCACCTGAACCGACGCGATGACGGTCAGTTCTGTGTAGCCGACACAAGCCGCTTTCGGCCCAAGGACAGTCGATAGACCGCACAAAAGCACTGACAAAAAAACAAAAAGGCCGCCCAATGTGGACGGCCCTTTTGTTGTCTAAATCACAAGCGAGCTAACGCACGGCGTTAGTCGTGATCTTTTGGCTCATCACTGTCAGCTTGACCAATACCCATGAAAACAGATTTCAAAGGAATCGCCCAAATCACACCCAAACCAACGTAAATCGCAAGCTCCACCAAGATCGAAGGCCGCTCAAACAGGCTCACAATCTTGACGCACAGCGCGATATACACTGGCAGTCCGACCACCAGCACCAAAAGTGCGACGCGTCTACGTGCTTTGTACGACAGAGCCATTTGTGATCAGCCCCCGCCTATCAATCTTCGAACGGGTCAGTGACAAGAATGGTGTCTTCGCGCTCAGGCGAGGTGGACAACATCGCCACCGGACAACCGATCAATTCTTCTACACGGCGAACGTATTTCACAGCATTGGCAGGCAGATCATTCCATGACCGCGCACCTTCTGTGGATTCAGACCAGCCAGGCATCTCTTCATAGATTGGCTTGCAGCGCGCTTGTTGATCCGCAGCTGTTGGCAAGTAATCCAACTCTTTGCCGTCCAATTCGTAGCCAACACAGATTTTCAATGTTTCAAAGCCGTCCAAAACATCAAGCTTTGTGAAAGAAATCCCGTTCACGCCAGAGGTCGCACAGGTTTGACGCACAAGCACGGCATCGAACCAACCACAGCGACGCTGACGGCCAGTGTTGGTGCCAAATTCGTGACCGCGTTCGCCCAAACGTTGGCCGTCCGCATCCTGCAACTCAGCAGGGAACGGGCCTTCGCCAACGCGTGTTGTGTAGGCTTTAACGATGCCGAGCACATAATCAATCGCGCCTGGTCCCATGCCAACACCCGTCGCGGCTTGGCCTGCGATCACGTTGGATGACGTCACAAACGGGTATGTCCCGAAATCGATGTCCAACAGCGCGCCTTGCGCGCCTTCAAACAAGATACGCTTGCCTGCCTTGCGCTTTTCGTTGAGCACTTTCCACACAGGTGCGGCGTATTGCAAAACGGTTGGTGCGATATCTTTAAGCTGCTGGATCAACGCTTCGCGATCGACAGGCGCAATGCCCAGACCTTTGCGAAGAGGATCGTGATGCTGCAACGCGCGATCTACGCGGGCAATCAATGTGGTTTCATCAGCCAAATCAGCGACGCGTACAGAACGGCGGCCAACTTTATCTTCGTAAGCTGGCCCAATGCCGCGACCGGTTGTACCGATCTTGGTGCCTTTGGACGCAGCTTCTTCACGCGCACGATCAAGTTCGCCGTGAATAGGCAAGATCAGTGGAGTGTTTTCCGCAATCATCAAGTTGTCGGGGGAAATATCCACGCCCTGACCTTGAATAGATTCGATCTCTTTCGCCAAGTGCCATGGATCAAGCACAACGCCGTTGCCGATCACTGACAGTTTTCCGCCGCGCACAACGCCAGATGGCAGTGCTGCAAGCTTGTAAACTTTCCCATCGATAACGAGCGTATGACCCGCATTATGACCGCCTTGAAAACGTGCAATTACATCTGCACGCTCAGAGAGCCAGTCCACAATCTTGCCTTTACCCTCGTCACCCCATTGGGCGCCGACCACGACGACGTTTGCCATATCCTAATTCCTCTGGATTGGATGAAACCCGCGTCGGTATAGCGACAGGGGCGCGGCGATGAAACCTCAAAACGGCATTTCAAACATCTTAGACCCAAATGATTTACATAAATGACGTAAATCAACGCCCGATTTCAGCCGAACACGAATAGATCCATTCCATATTGTGAAGGCCAGACCCTTTTTGCCCTGCCCGATTCCGATAGACTTTAGGATGTAGTGGCTCCGCGCCCTGTAATTTGCGGGTCGCACCGATAAGGTAAATCAGCCCCCCTGCATGTTGCGTTCTATCGCGTGGTCTGCGCAGATTTGTTTGTCGCAGCGGAACGGACTGCGCCAGATTGGCATCACCAAGCCCTCGATCACCAACAAAATTCAAAACTTTACGTTCATTTGCCTTTGGGCAGACCGAAGGGGTTGCGCGCCCTGCGCATATTTCCTAAATACCCGCATCGAACTCATCCGAAGGCCTATTCCATGGAAAACGTCATCCTTATCGTCCACCTGATTCTCGCGCTGTGCTTGATCGGTATTGTGCTGCTTCAGCGCTCCGAAGGTGGTGGCCTTGGCATGGGCGGCGGCGGTGGCGGCGACGTCATGAGCGGCCGTGCAGCGGCATCTGCGTTGACCAAGCTGACTTGGATCTTTGCGATTGCGTTCATTTGTACATCCATCGCCTTGACTGTATTGGCGCGTCGCGAAGCGGCCAGCGCATCAGTTGTTGATGGGGTTGTGCTTGAAGAGGGTGCGCCAGCGACACCAAGCTTGCCAGATGCAAGCACATTGTTGCCGCCACCCACTGCGGATGCACCACTTGCACCGCCACGCGCAGAATAAACAAACTTAACGATATCTAGAGCATAGCGGGATTCGTCTCGCAATATGTTGCGGCTTGGTTGTGCGGGACGACCGAATCTGTTATTCCATAAATCCCGTGAACATGGCGTTTTTTGACGCCATGCCTCAACTTGATTTTGACCACTCACGGGAGCCTCACCTTATATGGCACGTTACGTTTTCATCACCGGCGGTGTTGTTTCCTCACTCGGCAAAGGCCTTGCGTCTGCCGCACTTGGCGCATTGCTTCAGGCACGTGGATATTCGGTGCGCTTGCGCAAGCTCGACCCTTACCTCAACGTTGATCCCGGCACGATGAGCCCGTTTGAACACGGCGAAGTGTTTGTCACTGACGACGGCGCTGAGACTGACTTGGACCTTGGTCACTACGAACGTTTCACGGGCGTTGCAGCACGTAATACAGATTCGATTTCATCGGGTCGCGTGTACACCAACGTGTTGGAAAAAGAGCGTCGCGGCGACTACTTGGGTAAAACCATTCAGGTGATTCCGCATGTAACCAACGAAATCAAAGACTTCATCGACATTGGCGATGACGAAGTTGATTTCATGCTCTGCGAAATCGGCGGCACAGTCGGCGACATCGAAGGCTTGCCGTTCTTTGAAGCCATCCGCCAATTCGCCCAAGACAAGCCACGCGGTCAGTGTATTTTCATGCACTTGACGCTTTTGCCTTACATCACGGCTTCTGGCGAATTGAAAACAAAACCAACACAGCACTCTGTCAAAGAGCTGCGCACCATCGGTTTGCAGCCAAACGTTTTGGTTTGTCGCTCTGAGCACCCGATCCCAGAAAAAGAGCGCGAGAAAATCGCTTTGTTCTGTAACGTGCGCAAAGAAGACGTGATTGCAGCGCCTGATTTGAAATCCATCTATGAGGCACCATTGGCCTACCACCGCGAAGGTTTGGACCAAGCTGTGCTCGACGCTTTTGGCATTGCCCCTGCCCCGAAACCAGACCTTACCGTTTGGCACGACGTGGCGGACCGCGTGTTCAACCCTGAAGGCGAGGTTAAAGTCGCCATCGTTGGTAAATACGTTCAACTCGAAGACGCGTATAAATCCATCGCCGAAGCGCTGACACATGGTGGCATGGCCAACCGCGTGAAGGTTAAGGTCGAATGGGTCGACGCCGAATTGTTCGAACGCGAAGATCCTGCGCCCTACCTTGAAGGGTTCCACGCGATCTTGGTCCCTGGTGGCTTTGGCGAACGCGGCACCGAAGGTAAAATCAAAGCGGCGCAATTCGCCCGCGAACGCAAAATTCCATACTTGGGCATCTGTCTAGGAATGCAAATGGCTGTTATTGAAGCTGCGCGCAACTTAGCGGGCATCGATGCTGCGGGTTCGGAAGAATTCGATCACGAAGCGGGCAAACAGCGGTTCGAACCGGTTGTGTACCACCTAAAAGAATGGATCCAAGGCAACCACAAAGTGCGCCGCAAATCCACCGATGACAAAGGCGGCACCATGCGTTTGGGCGCCTACACCGCGACTTTGGCGGAAGGCTCACGCGTTGCCGAAGCTTACGGCGCAACGGAAATCGAAGAACGTCACCGTCACCGCTACGAAGTTGACACCAAGTACCGTGAGCAGCTTGAAGCCTGTGGTTTGCAATTTTCCGGCATGTCCCCTGATGGACGCCTGCCAGAAATCGTCGAGATCAAAGATCACCCTTGGTACATCGGCGTTCAGTTCCACCCTGAACTGAAATCCAAACCCTTCGCACCTGCGCCGTTGTTCAAAGACTTCATTCGCGCGGCGAAAGACAATTCGCGTTTGGTCTAAGACATTTACGAGACAACAGATAAAAAAGGCGCCTTTCGGGGCGCCTTTTGTTTGTTCGCGGATCGGGCTCGCTTAGTCGTCGGGCTGCGGAAAGGAATGCAAAGCCTCGGCCAAATCGCGCGCCATATCGCCCTCTTGCGACAGGCCTGCAACCAAGCCTGCGCGATTTTTGGGCGATGCATTCTGCTCAAGCTTCCAACGTCCCTCGAACTTTGACACTTCCATTCGCAAGCCCACGATGCCGCGTTTGAGCGCTGCAACATAGGCCACAGGCGCATCCGAAACGGCCCACGGCTCTGCACGACCTGCTTCGTTTTTGTCTGTCAATTCATTGAGATGCGTGTGCAACCAATCGCCATCACTGATCGCTTGCAGCGCGCCATGGGCGTGGACCACGATGTAATTCCATGTGGGCACAACTTTGCCATCATCATTTTTGGATGGGTACAATCCGCCAGCGACATAGGCATGCGGGCCTTGGAACATGAACATAGACGTGCCTTGGCCCGCGATTTTCCAATGCGGGTTGGCGCGCGCGCAATGGGCCTCAATCGCGAAACCTGTGTCTGTCTGTTTGACCACCACAGGCAAATAGGTCGTCTCGAATGCACCATCCACAAAGGTGACCAAAGCGCCAAAGCCAATTTGATCGATTGCGCCGCTGAGCACATTGGGATCGTCAATTGCAGAGTTTTTTGGACGATACATAGCAAAGCCTTCTTGATTGGTTTGCCCATGCATAACATGCCGACCGCAAAACCCCAGAGCAGAGTGCCCCATACTGCGCCAAAAGCAACAATTCGCTGTCAAAGCTTAGGCGCGCAAATCCTTGGGGCTTTCCATCACGATATAGGACGTAATCGCATGTACCTGTGGCAGAACCCCCAAAACATCGGTGTGAAAGGTTTTGTAGCTGCCAAGGTCAGCGGTTTCGACCCGTAGGATATATTCAAATGCGCCGGTGACATTGTGGCATTCTTTGACCTCTGGCGCGCGCGCGATCGCGCGTTCAAAGGCTTCTTGCGACGCTTTTGTATGCTCGGACAGACCAACGGTGATGTAGGCACAAAACCCTTGCCCGACCTGAGAGCGATCGATCACGGCACGGTAGCCTTTGATCACGCCACTGCGTTCCAAGTCCGCGACACGCCTTGAGGTGGCCGAAGGCGACAAGCCAATTTGATCGGCCAATTGCAAATTCGTCAGGCGTCCGTCGCGCTCAAGGGTTCGCAATATCTTTTCGTCAATATGATCCATAATCGACATATATTGCACATTATTTGAATATGAAAGCAATTTTGCAATCAATACCCTCATATATGTGCGTATGTTTGCGAAATGGATATGACACTTTTCTTCGCCCTGTTGGGCTTTGCCTTCGTCGCCTCGGGAACCCCTGGGCCAAACAACCTGATGCTATTGGCCTCTGGTGCAAACTTTGGACTAAAGCGCACGCTGCCCCATATGTTTGGGATCTCGCTGGGCCATTCGTTCATGGTGTTTGTGATTGGCCTTGGATTGGCGCAGGCGTTTCAACGTTTGCCGTTACTCCAAACGACTATGATCCTCGTTTCTATGACCTACATGCTGTGGCTGGCTTGGAAAATTGCCCATTCGGCCCCACCCAAACAAGGCGAAGCGGCAGGGAAACCGTTTACGTTTTTGCAAGCCGCAGCCTTTCAATGGGTGAACCCAAAGGCAGTCATCATGGCGATCAGTGCGCAGACGAATTACGCACTGGGCGAAACGTGGATGGCGGCGCTTTTGGTTGGTGTCGGCTTTATGATGGTGAACTTTCCTGCAATTTTCCTCTGGGCGTGGATGGGGACTGAGTTGCGTCGTTTCTTAAGCAACCCGCGTCGACTGACGATCTTCAACTGGTCAATGGCGTTGTTGCTTATCGCCTCGATGGTGCCTGTCCTGTTTCATTAAGAAACTGTCATATTGCTGTGATTTAAGGCAGGCTTGAACCGTAAGCGCAGGGCACAAGAACAAGGATCACGCGGCATGACATTTGACAAAGACGCACAGGATTGGCTCGAGGCGGAACTCGCAGACTCACTGGATGAAGAATTCGAGCTTGAGCTTGAAGACGCGCTTTTATCTCAGGAAATCAAAAAGATATATCAAAAGGCCCACCCTGATGCCTTGACGCGCGGTGAGTATTTCAAAGACCTGTTGCGCCTGCAAGCCGAGTTGATCCGCTTGCAAGATTGGGTCCAACACACGGGCGAAAAGATCGTTGTTCTGTTTGAAGGTCGCGATTCTGCGGGCAAAGGTGGCGTGATCAAACGCATCACCCAGCGACTTAACCCGCGTATCGTGCGCACCGTAGCCCTGCCCGCGCCGTCGGATCGCGAAAAAACCCAATGGTATTTCCAACGCTACGTGCCGCACCTGCCAGCAGCGGGCGAGATCGTGTTGTTTGACAGGTCTTGGTACAACCGCTCTGGCGTCGAACGCGTGATGGGCTTTGCCGAGGAAGATCAAATTGAACAGTTCTTCCAAGACGTTCCCGAATTTGAACGCATGCTAGTACGCTCTGGCATCAAGGTGGTGAAATATTGGTTCTCTGTCACCGACGAAGAGCAACAAATGCGGTTTTTGATGCGCATCCATGACCCGATGAAGCAATGGAAACTGTCGCCAATGGATTTGCAGTCACGCGTCCGTTGGGAGCAATACACAAAGGCCAAGGAAGACACTTTTGCGCGCACCAATATTCCAGAGGCCCCATGGTATATCGTTGAAGGCAATGACAAAAAGCGGGCGCGCTTAAACTGTATCGACCATCTTTTGTCCCTGTTTCCTTATGTGGATGTGCCGCACGAAGACATTAATCTGCCTGAACGCGTCTACAACAAAGACTATGAACGCGCGGTGTTGCCGCCCGAACTGTATGTGCCGTCAAAATATTGATCGTGCTGTGCTAACCATCATTTGATGGCGCGCGGGTTTTCCTTTGCGCCGTCACACTCTATGTAGATGACATGTTTGCAGATTTTCTAAACCGCCTCATTCAACCCGCACCCCAACGCCTGACAGGGGACGACGCCAACCTTGCACTTGCTGCTTTGTTGGTTCGGGTTGCCCGTGCCGATGGCTATTATGATCCAGCGGAAGCTGCACGGATCGCGGCGGTTTTGCAAAACAGATATAATTTGGATGAAAGTGCAGCGCTGGCTTTGCGCAAAGAGGCCGAATCCCTAGAAGCCGAAGCCCCCGATACCGTGCGGTTCACCCGCGCGATCAAAGAGGCCGTGCCGTTTGAAGAGCGGATTGGCGTGATCGAAAGCCTGTGGTCCGTGGTTTTGGCCGACGGGCAACGTGACCACGCAGAAGACACAGTCTTGCGGCTGGTTTCGAACCTGTTGGGCGTGAGCGACACGCAAAGTGCTATGGCCCGCCAACGTGTTGCCGAGCAATCCAGCTAACTGCTAGCACACCAAACTTTTCTGGCCAAATTGCT